>JACQUR010000444.1 GCA_016210245.1 Chloroflexota bacterium | reverse complement strand
GGAGCGCCAGGCCGAGACGTTGCAGCAGATGGCCGCGACCCAGGAGCGCCAGGCCGTGACCCAGGAGCGCCAGGCCGAGACGTTGCAGCAGATGGCCGCGACCCAGGAGCGCCAGGCCGAGACGCTGCAGCGGGTGGCCCAGGCCCAGGAGCAACTCGCTCAGGCCCAGCGGCGCATGCAGGACGACCTGGGGCGGCTCAAGCAGGACGACCTGGAACGGCGCTACCGCGAACGGCCCTTTGTCTACCTCGCCGCCCTGGTCCGGCGGGCCCATGCACTGTCCGGCGATGAACTGGCGGCCCTGCTCGATCACGCCGTGGCACAGGGCCAACTGAGCCAGGCCGACGCGGACCAGGTGTTCCTGGCCGACGTGGTGGTCCGCGGGCGGCGACGGGAGGACCAGGCGGAGGTCTACCTGGTGGCCGAAGTCTCCTGGGGTGTGGGGGTCGAGGACGTGCAGCGCGCGGCGCGGCGCGCCGCGCTGCTGGCCAGAGCCGGTGTCCAGGCTATCCCCCTGGTAGCCGGGGCCTGGATGACGCCCGACGCGGAGGAGGCGGCGCGGGCGATGCGCGTGCAGTGGGTGGCCGACCGTCGCGCGGCCCGGGCGGAGCCAGACGGGGGGCCGCTCGCGGGGTAGGGCTATCTCGACCCGGAAACCCCGCTTGGGCCCCGGCCCGGCCCGAAACGTGCTGCCCAGGGCCTCGGCTCGCTCCCGCAGCCCGCGCAGCCCGACCCCGGAGCTCGCCTCGCCGCCCCGCGCATCCTTCCACGCCGGCGAAAAACCGAACCTCCCTCGAAGGCGGCGAGGTAGTAATACAGCGTCGCGCTCCCCTGCAGGACCAGGGCGATTCGGCGCCATGGGCAGCAGCGGTACCCCCTCGTTCAGGGCGCGGGGCAGTTGGTGGTGGCTGGCAGGGCGGCCACCTGGCGCAGGATGCACAGGGCGTCCAGGCTGGTGATGCTGCCGTTGCCGTTCACGTCCGCGTGCCGGTAGGTGAAGCCGCCCGCTAGCGTCCCGCGCTGGCCGTCCGGGTTGGCCACCACCACGTCTACGGCTGAGGTCAAGGCCGAGGCCGGGCAGTTGGCGGTCTCGGGCAGGTTGGCCACGGCGCGCAGGATGCATAGCGCGTCCAGGCTGGTCACGCTGCCGTTGCCGTTCACGTCGCCTACCGTCCGGCTGTGGGCCGGCGTGCGCGCGGACAGGCTGGTCGCGCTCGCGACGCTCACCTCGGTCGCCGCCCGGCCGCCAAAGGTCACGCTCGCGCCGCTCTGGAAGTTGCTGCCGCTGATCGTCGTGAGGGTCCCGCCCCGGCCCGGGCCGCTGCTCGGGCTGAGGGAGGTCACCGTTGGCGCCGGTGCGACTGTCGCCGTGGGCGTCGGCGCAGGGACCGGCGTCGAGGTGAGGGTCGCCATCGGGGTGCTGGTGGGCGTCAGGGTGGCCGCGGGCACGGCCGTGGAGGTCGGCGACGTGATGGCCGTGGGAGTTGCCGTAGCGCTGGACGTGGCGGCAAGAGTCGGCGTGGCGGTGGCGGCCGGCGCGGCCGTGGGCGTGCTGGTGGGCGGTGGCGTGGCCGTCGGCAGCGTCCCGACGGCCTCGATCACCTGGAGCAGGTTGCCGGCCCGGTCGTAGCTGTAGGTGATGGTCTTGCCGCCGTAGTCCGCCCCCACCAGGCGCCCGGCGTTGTCGTACAGGAAGGCGATGGCGCGGCCCTGGGCGGCCGTGGCGGGGCGATTGGCGCGCTCGCCCTTCGGCGTCGGCGTGCGCGTGGCCGCGGGCGCAGGCTTGGGCGTGCTGGTGGGCGCCAGGGTCTCCTTGGGCGTGGGGCTGCCAGCGCCCACGGGCGAGCTGGTGGCCGTGGGCGTCGGCGCACCCAGGACCGCGGCCAGCCCGGCCAGCAGGCCGAGGGCCAGGATGACGGTTATTCGCCCGTGGCGCGGCAATCGGCGGCGCATCCCCGAATCTGGCCTCGCTACCTCTGGTTCAGGATCTCGTCGATCCGCTGGTTGTACCTGTCAACGTCCGCCTCGAGCCCCGCGGCATAGTCCTGAGCAAGCTGCATGAACTCTGCTTCCGGAAGGTTCTGCCGGAGCGCAGCCACCTCTTCGGGGTCGAACAACCCCGACAGGCCTTTCGCCCTGAACTGTTCCAGCTTCGCTTGCTTTTCCTTGGCGCGGCGCTCGTAGGACTCGATCTGCATCCAGTCCTCGTTGCTGAGCAAGCGTCGGGGCGCAGCGGACTGCTGCGGTTTGCCCGTCCCGCTCGTTTGGGTGAGGACCTTGTCTGTCTGGGCCAGGGGCTGCTGGCTGAGCTTGGTGGCCGTCTGCCGCTGGCCGATGAGCTGGGAGGAGGGCGTCCCGCCCCAGCCCCCGTCCTGCGGCACGCGGCCGGACTCAAGCCTCTTTGAAGACTGAGAGTTCATTAACTCCTCGACCCTCTCTTCCTCCTCCGTCGCCTCGGACAGGAGTTCGCGGCAGTCGAACAGCTGGAAGGGGTTCCCCAGAAGCAGCGCCTCAGACAGGCACTCATCCACCAGGCTAGAAACACCAAACTTCAGCACCGTGGGCGACATAGGATCTCCCCAGAGACCGCCACCCGGCACAGCGTCAGTGCCGCCTGGATCGACGAACCTCACCGGGTTGGCCAGGGCGTACTGGTACGGGTTCACCTGCCTGGGGTTGGCGATGGCAGGCCAGATCGGCTCGCGGCTGAGGAACCGCCCGCTGCTGGCGTCGTAGTAACGGGCGCGCATGTGGTAGAGCGTGCCACTCGCCCCCTCCTGCCGCACCCCGTACTGGCCCACGAAGGTGAAGGGCTGCGGGCTGCTGCCCTCGTGGCCCAGCAGCCGGCCGTACGGGGTGTAGGCGTAGGCGTCGGCCACCACCCCGCTCGCGTCCGTGAGCGCCAGGGTGGAGCCGGCGCGGTCGAAGTGGTAGAAGGAGCCCCGGTTGCCACTGGCCGCGTCGATCAGGTACAGCAGTTGCCCGCCCGGAGTCCAGACGTAGTAGCGCGTGAACTGGCCCGTCGCCCCGTCCTGCTCGGCCACGATCGGCCGCAGCCCCAGGGCGGCGTTGTAGGCGTAGCGGGTGGTCTGGCCCGCCTCGGTCCTGGAGGCCACGTCGCCCAGGCCGTCGTAGCTCAGGCTCACCCCGGCCACCCCGACCAGGCGGGAGGCACCGTCCCAGGTGTAGCTATGGCCCGGCGCGGCCGTCTGCCGCCCCCGCCGGTCGTAGGCGTAGCCGGCGCTG
>JACQUR010000436.1 GCA_016210245.1 Chloroflexota bacterium | reverse complement strand
CAGGCGCTGGACCAGGACGTACAGCACTCGAGTCAGCCAGCCGCCCAGGCTCATCAGTGCCGACGCCCCACGGAGACCCAGGAACACGAGCCCGAGGCCCACGAGGCCCGCGAGCGCCAGCGCCGCGAAGATCGTCCAGGAGAAGATGATGGAGAGCTGCAGCGAGACCTCGGCCAGGCCGTTGAACATGGCGCGCCGCCGTCCATCGCCATTCCACGCCTCGATGAGCGCCTGCTGCTTCGCGGCCGTCCGGGCATCCAGCTCCACGGGGGCAGCCGGGGCAGCAGTCGGCAGGGAGAACAGGTCCGGCCCTGGCTGAGCTAGCGTGGCGTCGGAGTCGAACTCCTCCGCGACGCGCTGGGCCGCAACCTGGCGCCCCAGCTCCTCGTAGACCACGTTCGAGACGTCCAGGACGGTGACGGTTAGGAAGAGCCACAACAAAGCGGCCACCACCGCCAGCCCGGCGCGCATGCCGCCGGCCAGGCGCGGGCCGGCCAGGTCGGCCAGCGGCAGCGGGTGCAGGCCCAGCAGGCTCTCCGCCAGAGCGCCCAGGAGCAGGCTGGCCGACACGGGGAACAGGGCGCTCAGCGTGCCGCCGGGCACCTCCCCGAGCAGGGGCAGCTCGATCGTCTCGCCGAAGAGGGCCTCGAAGTAAGAGCCCCACAGCCTGATGTCATAGATCACCATCACCAGGAAGAGGGCCAGAAGCACGGGCACCGCTACGGCCAGGGCCACCAGCGGCCACTTCCCGTCGCGGGTCGCGTGGCGGCTCAGGTTGCGCAGGGAGATCGCCACGGCGTCAGAGAGGTGCCGAAAACCATCGGCCAGCCTGTCCCACAATCCATGCACGATGCCGAAGGCCTGCTCGACGATGGCCCGGACCAGGCTGTAGTGGTAGGCGAGCAGGGCCAGCGTCAGGGCCACGGCCAGGACGGGCAGCAACAGGCCGAGCAGCCCCAGACCGGACTGGGAGAGCGTTTCGAAGGAGCTGGGAGTTTTCATCGGTGACACCCCTTGCCCACAAAGTCCTCGGCCCGCCAGGGCGCCCTGGGCGGCTCAGGCCCAAACAGGTCCGGAATCAGGTCGTTAGAGCGATAGAGGAGGGTCTGGCCGGCGCCTTCTTCCCATAGCCAGCAGCTCCATTCCCATGCCCGACGGCGCTGGTCCTCCGGGCTTTCGCGGTCAAAAGTGAGGAACACCACCGTCGCGCCCTGTAGGGCACAGCAGCCGCGGGAGTAGGTCCGGGCCGTGTAGTGCCGCTCCTCGTCGGACTCGTCTCGGGCGAAGACCAGGACGTAGCGCCGGGCGGGGCCCACCGTGGCAAACTCGCGCGCGGCCAGGCCCAGAAATCCCCAGATGCTGGGTGGGTCGGCCGGCCAGTGGCGCTGCTCCAGTTGCTTGCCGAAGGTGGCCAGGTCTCCACCAGCCTTGGCGCGGGCGCGCCGTAACCGGTCCACTTCCTTGTTGTACGTGGCCAGGGCCGAGCTCTTCTTGAAGGTCGGCGTAGTCTTGATGTCGGGCTTCTCGGGCGGCAGCGGCAGGCACGCCGTCTTGAGCCGCAGCGCCTCGTTGCCGAACGAGCGCTCCGACAACGGATAAGCGTTCATGGCCAGCCCGGGCGAGCCGGGCTGCTGCACCAGGCGCAGGAGCTGGCCCACCACGGTGCGCAACGCCCCGGCGACCCGGGCATTCGATCCCTGCCACGTGGTGATGCCCACCACGACATGCACCGGAGCCGTCTTCTCGCAACTCGCAAGTGCGGACGGCGCCACAGAGGAGGCAGCGGAGGTGCAGCCCAGCGCCAGAAACAGCGCGAGCGCCACGAAGCCAGGGATGGTACGGCTGCGACTGGAGCGCCTCATCAACTCGCCTCCCCTCCAACACTTCTTCTATGCACCGGTGCCCGTGGTTATTTACGCCGATGGCGCACGAGAGAGCTCCGCGCGCCTGGTATACTCCCCGGGGAGCACGTCGCCATGCCTTTCACGGTCGAGGAGCGTGCTGCTTCCTCACGGGGGGAGCTTGTCGACGGGGTATTCGCTCATCCACAGGCGGAGGCGCCGAGCGCCCGCTGAGCCGGAGAGCGGGCTGTGCAGCAGATCGCTCTCCAGCACGGCGGCGGGGGTGCGGGCTCCCCCTTCCCTCCGTCCCGTGCCAGGGGCCTGGCCGCATGCCTGAGCAACTCGGGCTCTTCCTCGACCTGGCGGTCGCCTTCACCACCGCGCTGCTGGGCGGGCTGCTGGCGCAGCGCCTCCGCCTCTCCCCGCTGGTTGGCTACCTGCTCGCCGGCCTGGCCATCGGCCCGCACACGTCCATGGCCGTGTCCGAGGTAGGCCGGGTGCGTCTGCTGGCCGAGATGGGCGTCGTCTTCCTGATGTTCGGCCTCGGGGTGCAGTTCTCCATGGGGCACCTGCGCCGCACCCAGGCCGCCACGCTGCTGGGCGGCGTCGGCCAGGTCCTGGGCACGGTCGGCCTCGGTGCCCTGGTCGGCCTCGGCCTGGGCTGGCCGCTGGCGGTGGGCGTCTTCTTCGGCAGCCTGCTGGCGCTCTCCAGCACCATGGTGGTGCTGCGCGTGCTGATGGACCGGGCGGAGGTGGACACTGCCTACGGCCGCATCCTGGTGGCCATGCTGATCGTCCAGGATCTGAGCGTGGTGCCGATGGTGGTCGTGCTGCCGGCCCTGGGCAGCGCCAGCCCAACCCTGGCGCAGGACGTCGTGCTCGCGCTGCTCAAGGCCACCGCCATCGTCGGCGCGGTGGTCTACCTGGGCTCGCACCTCATCCCGGCCCTGCTCTTCCGGGTGGCGCTCACCCGCTCGAGGGAGTTGTTCCTGCTGGCCGTGGTGGCGCTCGCCCTGGGCACCGCCGCGGCCGCCGCGCTGCTGGGCCTGAGCCTGGCCTTCGGGGCGTTCATCGCCGGCCTGGTGGTGTCCGAGTCGGCCTTCACCCACCAGATCCTGGCGGATATCCTCCCGCTGCGCGACATCTTCAGCATTCTGTTCTTCGTCTCGCTCGGCATGCTGCTGGACCCGGCCTTCCTGCTCCGAGAGCCCGGCCTGGTGGCGCTGGCCCTCGCCGTGATCGTGCCCGGCAAGCTCGCGCTCACGGCCCTGCCGATCGTGGCGCTGGGCATGCCGATAGGCGTGGCGCTCCGAGCCGGGCTGGGCATGGTGCAGGTGGGCGAGTTCTCCTTCGTGCTGGCCGAGAGCGGCGTGCAGAGCGGCCTCATCCCGCCCGACCTGTACTCTCTGACCCTGGTGGCCGCGTTGATCACCATCCCGCTGACGCCCTTTGCCCTGCGCCTGGGCCCGCGCGCCGCGCACTGGGCGGAGACGCTGCCTCTGGCCGGCCCGCTCCGCCGCGAGCACGACCAACCCCACGAGGTGGCGCCGCTCGCCCTGGAGGGCTGGCACGCGGTCATCGCGGGCTTTGGCGAACTAGGGCGTAGCCTGGCCCACGCCCTGGAGCAGCGCGGCTTCCGCTACCTGGTGATCGACCACGATCCCAGCGTGATCGAAGACCTCCACCGCCGACACGTCCCCCACATCTTCGGGGATGCCAGCAACGAGCGCGTCCTGGAGCGGGCCAGGCTGGAGCGGGCGCGGGTCCTGGCGATCACGATCCCCGATTCGCTGGCCACCGAGGCGGTGGTCCGGATCGCCCGCCGCCTGTACCCGCGCGTGGACATCATCGCCCGGGCCGGGCACCACGAGGCGCTGGAGCTGTTGCGCCAGAGCGGCGCCACCGAGGTGGTCCACCCACCCTTTGAGGCGGGGCTGGAGATGATCCGCCATTCGCTGCACCGCTTCGGCGTCTCGAGCACCGAGACCCTGGCCATCGTCAACCGGCTGCGCGAGGAGCACTACCAGCGCGCCTCTTCCCCGCTCGAGTTGTGACCGATTGCTCCCCCTCTAGGCCTTGGCTATAATCAGCCCATCCGTTCCTCTAACCTTCAACCTCCAACCTCCAACCCGTTGGGGACACCATGAAAGCAGGCATTGTCAACGTCACCGGGTACGCCGGGGCCGAGCTGGCCCGCCTCCTGGCCTGCCACCCGGAGGTGCGGCTCACCCAGGTGACCGGGCGGAGCGCGGCCGGCAAGCCGCTCGGCCAGGTCTTCCCGCATCTCGCCCCGCTCGGGCTGGCTATCCAGGAGGATCTAGATGAGGTCGACGTGTGCTTCACCGCGCTGCCGCACCACGCCTCGGCCGAGCTCGTGCCCGAGCTGCTGCGGCGTGCCCGCTGGGTGATCGACATCTCGGCCGACTACCGGCTGCACGACCTGGCCACCTACGAGCGCTGGTACGGCCACCACCCCTCGCCCTCGCTGCTGCCAGAGGCGGTCTACGGGCTGCCGGAGCTGCACTGGCCTGCGATCGCCCGGGCGCGGCTGGTGGCCAACCCGGGCTGCTATCCCACCGCCTCCATCCTCGGCCTGGCGCCCATCATCGACGCGGTCGAACCCCAGGTGATCGTCGACGCCAAGTCCGGGGTGTCGGGCGCCGGGCGGACCATGAAGCTCGAGGTCAATCACTACTGCGAGGTCAACGAGAACGTCCAGGCCTACGGTCTGCAGGGCCACCGCCACCAGCCGGAGATCGCCCAGGAGCTACAGGAGGCCAGGAACCGGGCGCGCGAGCACGCCGCGGACGGGGTACCCCTCCAGGTCACCTTCGTGCCCCACCTGGTCCCGATGACCCGTGGCATCCTGGCCACCTGCTACGCACGCCTGGCCCAGCCGCTGGCCCAGCATCAGGTGATGGAGCGCTATCGCGCCTTCTACGCCGATCAGCCCTTCACCCGGGTGGTGGACGCCCCGCCGGCCACCAAGCAGACCCTGGGCAGCAACCTGTGCCTGGTCTACCCGCTGGTGCAGGAGGCCACCGGCCAGGTGATCGTTATCTCCTGCATCGACAACCTGGTCAAGGGCGCGGCCGGCCAGGCGATCCACAACATGAACCTGATGCTCGGCCTGCGCCCGACGGCGGGGTTGGAGGGGTTGGCGGTTTATCCGTGAAACGTAAAACGTGAAACGTGAAACGTAAAACGTAATGCGGCATACGTAACTGCACAAGCGCGATAACGCCTGACGCATTACGTTTTACGTTTTACGCTTCACGTTTTACGCATTACGTATGAGGGGAGAGAGGTGACGAACGAGCTGCAGCGCGTGGAGGGCGAGGGGGTGACCGCGCCCCAAGGCTACCTGGCCGGCAGCATCGCGGCCGGCATCAAGGCCACCGCGGGGCGCCTGGATCTCGGCATGCTGGTCTCGGAGCGGCCGGCCGCGGTGGCCGGGACGTTCACCACCAGTAGCTTCGCGGCCGCGCCGGTGCTGGTCAGCCGCGAGCGCGTGGCCCGGGGCCGCGCAGTCGGGGTGGTGTTCAACAGCGGCTGCGCCAACGCCTGCACCGGCGAGCGCGGCCTGAGCGACGCGCGCCAGATGGCCGAGCTGGCAGCGCGGAAGGTTGGCGCGCCAGCGGAGGTGATGCTGGTGGCCTCTACCGGCGTCATCGGCGTACCCCTGCCCATGGAGAAGATCGTCGCCGGGCTGGAGCGGCTGGAGCTGACGCGCCAGGGCGGCCCCCAGGCGGCGCTGAGCATCATGACCACCGACAGCCGGCCCAAGCTGCTGGCGGTCGAGTTCGAGGCCGACGGGCGGCGGTACCGGGTGGGCGGCATGGCCAAGGGAGCGGGCATGATCCACCCGAACATGGCCACCATGCTCGCCTTTGTCACCACCGACGTGGCCGTCGAGCCGAGTCTGCTCCAGCGGCTGCTGCGCCAGAGTGTGGGCGCCTCGTTCAACATGATCTCCGTCGACCGTGACACCAGCACCAACGACTCGGTCTACCTCTTCGCCAACGGCGCGGCGGGCGGGCCCATGCTGGCCGAGGGGTCTCCGGCCGCAGCCGCGTTCTCGGCCGCCCTGGACGTGGTGTGCGGGTACCTGGCCCAGGCGATCGCCGGCGATGGCGAAGGGGCGACCCGCTTGATCGAGGTCGAGGTGCGCGGGGCGTACACGCTGGCCGACGCCCGCGCCGCCGCTCGGGCGGTGGCTGGCTCCAACCTGGTGAAGGCGGCCATCCACGGTGCCGACCCCAACTGGGGGCGGGTGCTGGGCGCAATCGGCTACTCCACCGCCCAGGTGGACCCGGGCCGTACCTCCGTAGCGCTGGCCGGCCAGGTGGTGGCCGAGGGCGGGGTGGGCGTACCCTTCGACCGGGCCGCGGTGCGGGAGCTGCTCCAGACCGAGCGGGTGCGCATCGAGGTCGATCTCGGCCTGGGCGACGCGCGCGCACTCGCCTGGGGCTGCGACCTGACCGAGCAGTACGTGGTGGAGAACAGTGAGTACACCACTTGAGCACGGGGCGGGCCTGACCGGACGCGGGGACGCGGAGACGCGGAGACGCGGGGACAGCCGTGAGCATGGGGCGGGCGTCTCTGCCGCCGGTGGGGCGGGCGTCTCTGCCCGCCCGTCCGAGTCGCCTGATCCTGTCGCCAGTCTGCTGGAGGCCCTGCCCTACCTGAGCCGCTACGTGGGCAAGACGGTCGTCGTCAAGGTTGGCGGCAGCGTGGGCGACGAGGGCACGGTGCTCGAGGACCTGGCCTGGCTGCGCCGGGTGGGGGTCAACCCCGTGGTGGTCCACGGCGGCGGCGCGCTCATCTCGCACTGGCTCGCCCAGCTCGGGCGGGAGACGCGCTTCGTGGAGGGGCGCCGCTACACCGATGCGGAAACCCTGGACGTGGTGCGCATGGTCCTGGTGGGGCTGGTCAACAACGACCTGGTGGCCGGCCTGAACGCCCTGGGGGTGAAGGCGGTGGGCCTGTCTGGCGTGGACGGCGCCCTCTTGCAGGCCCGGCTGCGGGACGAGCGCCTGGGCCTGGTGGGCGACGTGGTGGCTGTGGACCTGGCCCCGGTCGAGGCGCTGCTCCAGGCAGGCTACGTGGTGGTCGTGGCGCCGGTCGGCAGCGGGCCGGGCGGGCAGCCGTTGAATATCAACGCCGATAGCGCCGCAGGCGCGCTGGCCCGCGCGCTGCGGGCCGAGAAATTCATCCTGTTCACCGACGTGCCGGGCGTGCTCGACCGGCAGGGCAACCTGATCAGCCAGATCTCCGTCGGGCAGGTGCGCGGGCTGATGGAGTCCGGCGTCCTGCGGGGCGGGATGATCCCCAAGGTGGAGGCGTGCGTCGAGGCGCTGGAGACGGTGCCGCGCGCGCACATCATCGACGGGCGGGTACCCCACGCCCTGCTGCGCGAGCTGTTCACCGACCAGGGCGTGGGGACGATGATTGCCCACGAGGGGTGACGAGGAGCAACCATGCCACTATCCCCGGCCATGCAGGCAGCGCTGCGCAAGGCGCTCATCGCCGCCCTGATTGCAGCCGTGACGGTCTTCCTGAGAGAATTCCCTCAGGAGCAAAAGCACTAAACCAAGTCGACCGTCGACAGTCCACAGTCTACAGTCTGCTGGCGTCCTTTCGACTGTGGACTGTCGACTCCGTAGAGGAGCATACCTATGACGTCTTGGCCAGAGCTTGAGAGCCAGGTCTTCTTTCACGTTGCCAAGCGCTCCCCCGTGGTCGCCGTGCGCGGTGAAGGGTCCCGGCTCTGGGACGAGAACGGCAAGGAGTACCTGGACCTGATCGCCGGCTGGGCGGTGAACACCCTGGGCCACTGCCACCCGGTCATGGTCGAGGCGCTCACCAACCAGGCCCAGCAGCTCATTCACACCTCCAACCAGTTCTATACCATCCCGCAGCTCGAGCTGGCCAAGCTGCTGGTCGACCACAGCCCGCTGGACCGCGCTTTCCTCGGCAACAGCGGTGCGGAGGCCAACGAGGGGGCGATCAAGCTGGCCCGCAAGTGGGGCAAGCGCCATCGCGGCGGCGCCTACGGCGTCATCACCACCCTGGGCTCGTTCCACGGCCGCACCCTGGCCATGGTGGCGGCGACCGGCAAGCCGGCCTACCAGGAGCCCTTCCGACCGCTGCCAGACGGCTTCGTGAACGTCCCGTTCAACGACCTCGAGGCCATCAAAGCGGCGACCAACGAGACCACCGTGGCGGTCATGCTCGAGCCGGTCCAGGGCGAGGGCGGGGTGAACGTGCCCAGCGAGGACTACCTGCAGCAGGTGCGGGCGTGGTGCGACGCCAAGAACCTGCTGTTCATCGCCGACGAGGTCCAGACGGGCATTGGACGCCTGGGTACCCTGTGGGGCCACACCCAGTTCGGCGTCGAGCCGGACATCATGACCGTGGCGAAGGGATTGGGCGGAGGCGTGGCCGTCGGCGGCTTCCTGGCCACCGAGCGGGTGAGCGTGCT
>JACQUR010000435.1 GCA_016210245.1 Chloroflexota bacterium | reverse complement strand
TCGTACCCCTCTCGGCTGCGGGCGTAATCGATGAAGGGTCGTTCCTCGGGCATACTGCCTCCAGCTTAGACTCCGCCGAACACATCCACCGCTTCCGGCACGAACAGCTCCTCCACCGCCACCCTGCGCGGGCTGAGCCCCTGCTCGTACGAGTAGAGGGTGGCCGCTTCCAGGGTCGGGAGATTGGGCTCGACCCCGTACGGATACGGGTCGCCCCCGAAGACCTGCTGAGAGTGCTCGTACTCCAGTGCCGCCCAGGGCAGCGAACACGTCCCCGAGATGTGGCGCCGCGCCGATTCGTCGGCGCGCTCCTTGGCCGCCTGGAAGGCTTTGGCCAGGCTGCGGGCGAGCCACCGGTTCCGCTCGTACACCGCTCGTCGGATGGCCACGATATGCATGATGGGGAAGATGCGCGTCCGTCGGTAGTACTCCGCCTCCACCTCGCGGGCGTTCGGGAACAGGCGCTGGATGCGTGGCGACCCCTTCAGAAACCCCGGCAGCATGGACGCCGAAGTCGCCGCGTCCAACTCTCCTCGCTCGAGCCTGCTGTCCAGGCTTTGCCCGCCGTCGAGGTCCTGGATGTGGACGCCCGGAGGGAGGTTCAGCTCCACACGCTCGGTGCGCGCGCGAAACCAGCGCATGGCCTCCGGCGGGACATCGTACTCGTGCTGCAGCAGGCCGCGGATGAAGAGCAGCGCCGTCATGGCGTACTCGGGGCAGCCCACCCGCTTGCCGATCAAGTCGCGGGGCTCGCGGATCCCAGCCTCGGTATTGATCCAGATGGAGGAGTGCCGGAAGGTGCGGTAGGGGAAGACCGGGAGAGCTACAAAGCGGGTGTCGCCGCGCGCCAGGCCCATAGTGTAGTTGGACAGCGACAGCTCCGAGGCGTCGAACTCCTCGTGGCGGAGCATCCGCCAGAAGATCTCCCCGGGCGGCGAAACCGGGAGGTAGTTGAGGTCAACCCCTTCTGGCTCGACGCTGCCGTCTGCCAGCGCATGCGTGCGGTCGTAATCACCACAGGCCAGCGTGATGGCCAGCTTGCCCACTATGCTCCTCCTCGTCCGTCCGTAGGGGCAGCCCCCCGTGGCTGCCCCGCGCCCGTCGGCGTTGCGGGGCGCCCGTCGTGCGTTGCGGGGCAGCCATGGGGGGCGCGGGGCAGCCACGGGGGGCTGCCCCTACATCAAGATACAAGATACGCCGTTCACGGATTGATCACCTTCTTGACCGCCTCCACCACCTGGGGTGGCGCGCTGAGCAGATCCTTGACGGTCTTCAGGACCTCCTCGGGCGGCTGGTAGCCGGGCTCCGCCTGCACCTTGTGGGCCTCCTCCTCGAAGGACCGGTCCTTGAAGACCGCCGCGTAGGCCTGGCGGATCGTGGCCATCTCCGCAGCCGGGACGCCTGGCGGCGCTACGAACGACTTGAAGAAGGCGAGGGGAACGTTGACCACGCGCAGCAACTGCTTCATCTCCTCAGTGGTCGCGAATTCCTCTCCCAGCGGCACTTCCTGCAGGTCCGGGTGCTTCTTCGGCCCCTGCTGCACGAGCACGTAGATGAAGGGCGGAGAGCCCTTGAGCCACTCGGGCGAGGTGCTCTTCACCGATTCCCACTCGTTGCAGAACCCATCGGCCTCCCCCCGCTCCATCGCCGCCCGGATGTTGGTCGTGCCCTGGTACCCGACCACGATCTTGAAGGTCGACCCGGTCGCTACGTTGAGCGCCTTCGGGAAGTTGTACGTGCTCCCGCCCACCCCGGTGGCGCCGATCACCACCTCGCGCTTGGACTGCAGCAGCTCGCGGTAGGTCTTGATGCCCAGCTCGCTCCGTACCGCGCAGGTGGGCGTGTTGCCCTCGGCGACCCCGAGCCAACTGAACTTGCTCATATCAGCCTGGAGGTCCTTGTCGCCGACGAGCTGCCGGAGGATGAGCGAGGCGCTGAAGGTCCCGAACACCGTCCCATCCTTCTCGGCGGTGTTGTAGATGGTGTTGGCCGCAACCACCCCGGTCGCGGCCGGCACGTTCTCGACGATCATGGTCGGATTGCCCGGCAGGTACCTGGGCATGTGCCGCGCGATGAGGCGGGCCCAGGTATCGAAGCCTCCGCCGGGGGCGCCCCCGGCGATGACCTTGAAGGTCTTCCCGGCGAAGCTCACCGCGGGCTTGGGCACCGCGGTCGCGGCAGGCTGCGCGGTTGGCTTGGCCACGGGAGCAGCCGTGGCCGCCGGCTTGGCCGCGGGCTGGGCCGTGGCCGCGGGTTGAGCCGCAGGGGCGGCGGTGGGCGCGGGCTTGGCCGGCGCGGCCGTGGGCGCGGGCGCGGGTGGAGCGCAGGCCGCCATCAGCAGCAGGGTGGAGACCAGGAGCGTGCGTTGGCACACGTGTTTCACCGCGTTCCTCCCCAGTGGTCGTTCAGCCATCAGTGGTCAGCCTGAGTGGTCAGCGTTCTCCCGAACGCTGACCACTCAGGGCTGACCATTGACGCACTACTTGAGGATCTCCTTCAGCTTAGCGAGCGTGCCTGGCTGCATCTTCATCGCATCCTGGACGACGCGCGCCAGCTCCTCGCCGCTGTTCGGGTTGACCTCGAAGCCCGCCTTCTCGGCGTCGGCGCGGAACTGCGGATCGGCGAAGGTGTCCGCCAGCGCCTTGCGCAGCGCCTCCACCCGCTCCTTCGGCACCTCCGGAGCGACCCCGTAGGGCAGGTTCATCACCGTGGCCAGGGCCGCGGCGCGCAGGATCTGTTTCTCCTCTTCGGTCTTCACCAGCGACTCGGACGGCGGAACGCCTTTGAGCCAGGGGTCGTCTGGCGTCTTGGCGCCCATGACGACGATGAACTTCTGGATCGGATTCGGGCCGTCCAGCAACTGGCGGACCGAGCTGTGCATGGTGTCGAGGTTGGCGCACATGCCGTCTACCTCTCTGCGCTCCACTGCCCCGACGATCACGGAGGTGCCCGCGTAGCCCGAGATCACCTTGAACTTCGTGCCTATGACAGCATTCAAGGTGATGGGCGTATCGTAGGTGCCCGTGCCCGGCCCGATGGCGGCTACTGGCAACTCCTTGGCATTGGGACCCATGATATCCTGGATGGTCTTGACGCCCGAGTCCACCCGCGCCGCGCAGGTGCTCACCGTCTTACTGCCGCTGCCCAGCCAGTTGTACTTCAGGACGTCGAACTCAACCCCCTCCTTGCCGAGCGCCTGCAGCAGCGGTGTGCCCGAGCTGAAGCTGCCGATGACGGTGCCATCTTTCAGCTCCGACCCGTACACCTGATTGGCGACCAGCAGACTGGCCGCCCCCGCCCTGTTCTCCACGATGATGCTGGGACCGCCGGGGATGTACTTCGGCATGTACCTGGAGACAACCCTGGAGAAGATATCGTAGGGCCCGCCGGCGGCGTAGCCCACCAGGATACGCACGGTCTTGCCCTTGTAGAAGTCCTCGATCGCCTTCGTATCGACCTTCGCGGCCGGCTTGGCGGCCGGAGCGGCGGTGGGGGCTGGAGCCGCCGTGGCCGCGGGTTTCGCAGCCGGCGCCGCCGTGGCCGCCGGCTGGGCGGCCGGAGCGGCGGGGGGCGCGGGTTTGGGAAGCGCCGCCGTGGGCGACGGCGGCGCTGATGGCGCGCATGCGGCGATGGCCAGCGCCAGGGCGACGATAGCTACCGATCCTGGACCTCGCACCGGGTGGGTCATGGCACTCTCCCTCCAGCAGATCGAAGTTCTCTGGTCGCGGAATCCGAACTCTCGCGTACACGTGCGCACGCTCGAGGCTCCTGTCGCAGGAACCGGAGCGCCTGGATCAGGATAGGGCTGTGAGCCGCACAGGAACAGTTGCCGGTGACCTCTCGAAGCCAAGCCATCCCCGCACCCTGGCGCGGGCACGGAAGCACGACACGTGTTCCATACAACGCCGCTGCTTGAAGGCTGCGCGCCAGGGCTGGGTCCGTTATGGTCCACCATTATGTGGACCTGCCACAACACTGTCAATAGGCATGGCCACCCGGATCCGTGAGTTTCCAGGGCAGGGCCTTCCCCCAGCGGGGGAAGGCCCTGCCCTGGAAACTCACGGATCCTTGAACCTGCTGCTTCCGGTATGATGGGCCCTACGCGCTGTCGCGCATGGGAGGGAAGGATGGCCTGGATCCGAACCATTGGCGAGGCCGAGGCGACCGGCCAGCTCAAGGAGATTTACGAGGATGTCAAGCGCCGCCGGGGACTGGTCTCGGCGGCGGTGGCCGCCATGGCGCTGCGACCCGAGGCCCTGGCGAAGCTGGAGGCGTTCCGCAGCTCGATCATCTTCGGCGCGTCGTCGCTCGGCCGGCGGCGCGAAGACATGATCGCCCTGGTCGTCTCGGGCATCAACGGCTGCCGCTACTGAGCCTTCTCGCACGGAGAGTTTCTCCGCAGAGAATGGGGCGACGACGAACTGGTGGTAGCGATCGCGCGCAACTGGCGCGAGGCCGGTCTGGACCCGCAGGACACGGCGATCCTCGAGTTTGCCGAGAAGCTGACCCTCGATCCCGCGGGCGTGGAGGAGGCGGACGTCGAGCGGCTGCGCCAGGTCGGCTTCGACGACGGGCAGATCCTGGACATCGTCCTGGCCGCGAGCTATCGCAACTTCATCAACCGGGCGATGAGCGGCCTCGGGGTCGAGTTTCACGACTTCGAGATCGACCCGCGTCTGGCCGAGGCGGTGCGCGAGCGGATCAAGCGCTGAGGCACAGTGCCCTGCAGCCCTGGCAGTGGGGGTCAGTCGGCGAGGGCCTCGAGGAGCGGCCGCGGGCGTTGGCGTAGTGTAGACTTTGCCGTCCTGGATCTCACCTCTATACTCCCCTCAGTCCCGGCCGCACCCAGCCCTCCTGGAGCGCCCGCAGCACCGCCTCGGTGCGGGAGGTGACCTCCAGCTTGGCGAAGATGTTGGCCAGGTGAGTCTGGACCGTGCGGGGGCTCAGCCCGAGCTCGGCGGCGATCTGCTTGTTGCCCAGGCCTCGGGCGGCGGCGCGCAGCACGTCGAGCTCGCGCTGGCTCAGCAGCGGCCGCGCGGCGGCGCTCGGACCACCCAGGGCCCGCTTGACCACCCGCGCCGCGACGCCGGGCGAGAAGACCGCCTCGCCGGCCGCGGCGGCGCGCACCGCCTCCACCACCTCGCGCCCGCGGGCGGCCTTGGTGATGTAGCCACTGGCGCCAGCCTCCAGCATCGCCAGCACGTACGGCTCCTCCTCGTGCGCCGTCAGGGCCACGATGGCCGTACCGGGCGCGGCGGCCCGGACGCGTCGAGTTGCCTCCAGGCCGTCGAGCCCGGGCATGGCCAGGTCGATCAGCAGCACGTCGGGCCGCAACGCGGCGACGAGGCGGACCGCTTCCAGGCCATCGGCCGCCTGGCCCACCACACGGATATCCATCGCCCGCTCGAGCAGCTCGGCCGTGCCCTCCCGCACCACGGCGTGGTCGTCGGCCAGGACAACCCGGATCGGTGAGGCCGTCATAGCCGGTCCACCAGGGTCAGCTTGAGGGGTACGGCGAGCCGAACGGTCGTGCCCGCGCCCGGTGCCGAACACACCTGCAGATCGGCCCCGATCTCGGCCGCGCGGTCGCGCATGCCTGCCAGGCCCTGTCCCGCAGACTGGCCGGGCGAGAGCGTGGCGCCAGCGCCGCGGTCTTCCACTGTCACCGCCAGCTCCTCGGCGGCAAAGGTCAGCTCCAGGCGCGCTTCGGCCACCCCGGCGTGGCGGGCCACGTTGCTCAGCGCCTCCTGGGCCACCCGGTAGGCGGCGTGCTCGGCAGGCGCCGGCAGACGGCGCGGCGCACCAACGATGGCCACCTCCACCCGCAAGCCCAGCCGCGCTAGCTCGTCGGCGTGCGCCCGCAGCGCCGCCACCAGGCCCAGGTCCTCCAGCACCGCCGGGCGCAGGTTCCGGCTCAGGCGGCGCACCCCCTCCAGCGTGCGGTCCACCAGCGCGTGGAGCGCCTCCAGGCGCTCCACGGCTCGGGCGCGCTCGTCGAGGTCCAACTCCAGCAGGTCGAGCTGGCGGCGAATGGCGACCAGCGCCTGCACCGTCTCGTCGTGCAGGTCCCGCGCGAGCCGCGCCCGCTCCTCGGCCGCGGCGAGCTGGCGGGAGTGCGCCGCCAGCCGCGCGTTCTCGATCGCCTGGGCGAGCTGGCTGGCCAGCCCTTCCAGGTAGGGCACGTCGTCCTCGGAGAAGGCGTTGACCCGCTCGCTCTCCACGTTCAGCACGCCGATGGTGCGCCCGCCCACCTTCAGCGGCACATCCAGCTCGGACCGGGTGTTGCGGCCCGGGCCCGAGAGGTAGAGCGGCTCATCGGCCACGTCGTTGGCCAGCCGCGGCCGCCCGTGGCGGGCCACCCAGCCGGTGAGTCCGCGGCCCAGCGGCACCCGGAACGAGCGCGGCAGGGTCAGCTCGGGCGGGTGGGCGGCGGCCTGGTAGAGCCAGCGCTGCTCCAGCGGGTCCACCAGGTTGATGCCGACCACGTCGTAGGCGAAGGCCTCCGCGATCAGGCGACACGCCTCGGGCAGCAGCGCGTCGAGGTCGAGGATCGAGGTCACCCGCCGGCCCAGCTCCAGCACGAGCTGCAGCCGCTCGGCTGCCAGCGACCCGGGTCGGGAAGGCCTGGCCGATTTCGCTGCCATGCCCACAGTGTAGACCTCTTGAGCGGCTACGCCAAAATGCTGAGGCCGCATCCGCTCGCGAGCGGATGCGGGCGCGGCTGGCAAGGACCGATACTGGATGCGGAGCCAGGGCTACCTCACGCAGCGGGGAGTACGCCGACGATGTCGTACCAGTATCGCTTCTGCCCCACCTGCGCCACGCAGCGCGCCGCCACCGACCATCGCTGCCGGGTGTGCGGCGGCCCCGTGCGCCACGCCAGCCACTCGCTGGCCGTCGCCGCGCCCACCGATCCGGGCGCCCAGCCGCCCTTCACCGCAGGCTGGCGCCGGCTCACTGCCGCCGACGCCGAGCTGGCGGTGCGTGAGGCAAGGGACTGAATCAGGTCCATCCTGGGAAGTACCCGTGCAGGGGGGCGCTAGCGCCCCCCTGCACGGGTACTTCCCAGGAT
>JACQUR010000434.1 GCA_016210245.1 Chloroflexota bacterium | reverse complement strand
GATGCGCGGGCCGGCGCCGCAGGCGGCGGGGTTCTTGCAATTGAGGATCGTTCCTTCGGGCACGTTGATCTTCACCGGGCGCATCTTGCCGTCGCTCCAGGGCACGTCCCAGAACAGCAGGTTGGTCAGGGCGATGGTCACGTGGGCCAGGGTGTTGGGCAGGGTCGAGTTCATCTCGTTGGGCACCTGCGGGCTGGTGTCCGAGAGGTCGATGACCAGCCGATCGCCCGTCTTGGCCATGGCGCAGCCCAACTGGTAGATCAACGCCTGGCGGGTGCGCGGCTCCAGGGTCGTGCCGTAGACGCGCGAGCGCCAGGTGCCGTCGGGCAGGCTGCGCAGCCTGGCCCGCGCCTGCTCCTCCGCGTCCTGGATCAGCTTCTGGCCGGCCGCCTCCACGAACTCCAGCCCGAACTTGTCCACCAGCTCCAGGAAGCGGCGGCTGCAGATGTTGTTGGCTGCGATGCGACTCTTCAGGTCCAGGCCCACGTAATCCGGGTCGCGGCACTGCTCGACGATAGTCCTGAACACATCCTCGCGGAACTCGCCTCGCTCCACCACCTTCAGGCCCAGGATACGGATGCCCTCGTGGTAGATCTCGGTGCTGCTGCCGATCAGCGAGCCTCCCACGTCGGCGGTGTGGGAGGAGGCGGCGGTCCAGGCGATCAGGCGTCCCTGGGAGAAGATGGGCATGACTACCATCTGGTCGTAGGTGTGGGCCCCGGCGACGTAGGGATCGTTGAAGAAGATCTGGTCGCCCTCGTGGAAGCCGGGGCTCTTACCGTACCACTCGATCATACGCTTGATGGCGTCGGAGGTGGCGGCCGAGAAGCGCAGGTGGCCGGAGCAGGCCATGATCATGGTGCCGTCGGGGTCGTAGAAGGAGGACATGCACTCCCCGCCCTTGACCACGATGGGCGAAGCCGACACCCGCTGGAGCGCAATCCGCCCCTCCTCGCCCACCGCCCACAGGCGGTGGACGAAGACCTCGTACTTGATAGGATCGAGCTGTGCCACTGGTGCCGCGATCATCGCGCCACTCCCCAGTTGGTGCTATGCCAGCGGATATAAGCACTGCCCGTTGCAGGTGTCAATACCGGCCTGCGCCCTGCCGGGGTAGAGTGGGAGGCTGGCGCGGTGGCCGATAGGTCCGGCGCTGTCCACGCACTTGATTGCAGGCGCTGCGGTCCCGAGACCGTGCTCCGGCTCCAGCCCCCCCTCATCGAACCGGGCATGCGATGCTCCCGCACCCGGCTCTCCGAGGTCCTTCACCGCGCCGCTCTCGGCGCTGCCGTGTACCACGCCACGGTCCCGGTCAGTTGGTGAACTCCCAGCGCCCGGAAGAACGCCAAGGGATGGCGCTCCCACTGACGCCCATGCCGCCCCGTCTTCTTGCTGTGCCAGAGCGCCAACCGTTCTCGTACGTAGTCGTCCACCTGCTGGAACTTGCGACTGGAGTTGCCCACCCGAAAGTAGGCCCCCCAGCCGCACAGCAGGCGGTTCAGCTCGTCTACCAGGACGCCGACCGGTTCTGGCAGGCGATGCCGGGGCGCGGTGATCGCCTTGACGCGCTCCCGCACCCCTCGCATCGCCCGACGGCTCGGCCAGCGTTGCAGGTATCGCTTTCCGCGCTTCCGCCAGGATTCCACCTTGCGACCGTGGAATCCCAGGAAGTCGAAGCCCTGCTGCCCATCCCCCACAAAGACCACGCGGGTCTTTTCGGGATGCAGGCTCAGCCCCAGACAGGCCAGCACCAGCCCGGCCCGCCTGAGCGCCTCTCGGGCCTCAGCTTCCATCCTACACAGGATGACGAAGTCGTCAGCGTACCTGATCAACTGGCCAAGGTGGCCGCAGTGGTCCTCCCAGAGCCTATCCAGCTCGTGGAGCACCACGTTGGCCAACAACGGGGAGATGACCCCACCCTGGGGCACGCCCTGCTCGCTGGGATACAAGTCCCCACCGTCCAGCACGCCTGCCGCAAGCCACTGCCGCAGCAGCTGGAGCACCCGCCGATCGCTGACGCGCCTTGCCACCAACTCCATCAGCTTGGCGTGATCGATTCGGTCGAAGAACGCCTCGATGTCGGCGTCTACCACCCAGTTCGCACCCCGGTTCACGGCCTGCCGCAGCGCCTCACCCGCCTGGTGCGCGCTCCGCTTGGGTCGGAACCCGTACGAGCTGGCCCGAAAGTCGGCCTCGAAGATCGGCTCCAGCACCACCTTCACGGCCGCCTGGACCACCCGATCCCGCACCGTCGGAATCCCCAGCGGCCGCTGGCCCCCGCCTGCCTTCGGGATCAGCACCCGTCGCACCGCGTGCGGTCGGTACCGCCCTTCCCGCAGTTGGGTCGCCACCTCTGCCAGGAACTCCTCGACCCCAGCTTGCTCAATGGCCTCGATGCTTTGCCCGTCAACCCCTGCGGCCCCAGCGTTGGCCTTCACCTCCTGCCACGCTCGCGCCAGGATGTCCTCGCGGTCCACCTGGTCGTAGAGCGCGTGGAACCGCCGCGTAGGTCTCGCCTTCGCGGCCCGATACCGTGCCCGCTGAAGTCGTCGCGCCGCGTCGATGGGGTCGTTAGCCCTTCGGGCATTCACCAGCGCTTACCCCCGT
>JACQUR010000451.1 GCA_016210245.1 Chloroflexota bacterium | reverse complement strand
TCGACCAGGCCCCGCGGGGGCACCTCGCCCACCTGCTCGCACAGGGCGATGCGGTGGCCGCGCGCGATCAGGCGGGCGATGTAGCCCTCGGCGGCCGCGCAGGGGATGCCGGCCATCGGGACCCGCTCGCCGCGCCCGAGGTCACGGGAGGTGAGCGCTATCTCGAGCTCACGTGAAACTACCTGGGCGTCGTCGTCGAAGGTCTCGAAGAAGTCGCCCAGGCGGAAGAAGAGGATAGCGTCCGGGTAGCGCCGCTTGATGTCCACGTACTGCCGGCGCAGCGGACTGGCAGCGAAGGCCTCCATGCCGGGGAGCGGCTGGGCGGTGGGGCGCTCTGGAGGAAGCATGTACTCGTCTATGCTCTGTGGCTCGTCAATTGCCAGGTCCACCCGCCGCCCTGAAGGGCAGGCCTCAAGCCGCCAGGCCCCCAGGCCCGCCCTTCAGGGCGGCGGGTGCCGCTCCCGCAACCTACCCTGGACTGGCTCACTCGGCGATGGCGGCCCGGCTGGGCTCCGGCGCCGGGGCTGGGCGGCCCATGCCACGATAGATGAAGCCGAGGCGTGCCATCTCCTGGGGGTCGTAGAGGTTGCGGCCGTCCACCAGAAGCGGGAAGGCCATGCTGCGCCGCACCCGGTCCATGTCGAGCTGTTTGAACTCGTTCCACTCGGTCACCAGCACCAGGGCGTGCGCCCCCTCCGCCGCGGCGTAGGGCTCGGCGCAGAACTCCACGCCCCGGACCATCTCCACGGCTCGGGCCGAGGCAGCCGGGTCGTAGACCCGGATGCGTGCGCCCTCGGTGCGCAGCAGGTGGATGATCTCCAGCGCCGGGGCCTCACGCACGTCGTCGGTGTTGGGCTTGAAGGACAGCCCCAGGATACCGATCAGCTTCTCGTCCAGGCGGCCCAGCTCGGCCCGCACCTTCTGGAGCACGCTGCGGCGTGCGTCGCGGTTGATCTCGATCACTGCGCGCAGCAACTGGGGATGGCAGCCGTTGACGGCGCCCATGTACTCGAGCGCCTTGACATCTTTCGGGAAGCAGGAGCCGCCGTAGCCCACCCCGGCCTCCAGAAACGCGCGCCCGATGCGCTTGTCCAGGCCCATGCCCAGCGCCACGTCCTTGACGTCGGCGCCCAGGCGCTCGCAGATGCTGGCGATCTCGTTGATGAAGCTGATCTTGGTGGCCAGGAAGGCGTTGGAGGCGTACTTGACCATCTCGGCCGTGCGCAGGTCGGTGACGATGATCGGTGCCTTCAGGGGCTTGTACAGCTCCGCCGCTCGCTCCGCCGCCTCCGGATCGGTCGAGCCGAGCACGATGCGGTCGGGGTTGAAGAAGTCGTGGACCGCCGAGCCCTCACGCAGGAATTCGGGGTTGGAGACGACGGCGAAGGGAAGGGGCTCCGGCAGGCTGCGGGCGATGATCCCCGCCACCCAATCGCCGGCGCCAATGGGCATGGTGCTCTTGTTCAGCACGATGGCCGGGCTGCGCAGCGAGCGTCCGATGCTTTCGGCCGCTCGGCGCACGTCGCTCATATCGGCCTCGCCCTCGGGCCCGGAGGGGGTGTTCACGGCGATGAAGATGAACTGCGCTTCGGCCAACGCCTCCTCGTACAGGGTGGTAAAGCGCAGCCGTCCCCCCGCCAGGTTCCGGGCGACCACCTCCTCCAGCCCTGGCTCGTAGATGGGCAGGTGTCCGAGCTGCAGGCGGGCAATCTTGGCCTGGTCGATGTCCAGGCAGATGACGTAGTTGCCGAGGTCTGCGAAGCACGCCCCGGTCACCAAGCCCACGTATCCAGTGCCGACGACGCTCACGTTTGCCACTGAAGCTCCTCCGTAGTTGACAGTCGACAGTCGACAGTTGACAGTTAATAACAGGTAGCAGTCCGCGGTTTCCTGTTAACTGTCGACTGTCGACTGTCGACTGTGAACGGTCAACTGTCGACTGTCGACTGAGAACTGTAGACTGCGAAGCGAGAGGTCGGCGCGGGCCAGGAACACCAGCCCGAGCACGACCACCGGGATGATCAGCGCGGCGTGGACAACCAGGGTGTAGCTGGTGGCCTGGGCCGGAGCGATCCCGAAGGCGCCGCTGAGTACCCCCTGGAGCGGCAGGTCGAAGGTCCCCACGTAGCCGGGCGAGGAGGGGATCATGGTGCCCAGGTTGGCGGCGGCGGTCCCCAGGAGCGCGGCGGTAGCGGGCAGATCCAGGTGGAAGCCGAGCATGACCAGGTAGTACATGCTTGCCTCGAACACCCAGGCGGCCAGGGAGAGGGCGAGCACGCGCAGCGCCAGGTGGGAGTGGCCCAGGCTGCGCAGACCGCTCACGAAGCCCCTGAGCACACCGTTGATCCGCTCCCGCGCGCTGGCGGGGGCGAGCTTGAGCCCCACCTGCGCCAGGCCGAGCAGTTGCTCCGGCCAGACCGCCAGCAGCCAGGCGACCAGGACCGCCACGAGGAAAACCAGGCTCGAGACCTGGGCCAGGGCGACCAACCAACTGGCGCGAACCACCGCCTCGGGCAGCAGCCCCAGGCCGAGGGCCAGGAAGGCGCACAGCGCCAGGCCGTCGAAGAAGCGCTCGACCAGGATGGTGCCCAGGGTGGCGCTGACCGGGATGCCGTGCGACCGGGCGAGCAGCAGCGCCCGCGCCACCTCACCCAGGCGGACGGGCATCAGGTTGTTGACCGTGAACCCGATGACCATGGTCCGGAACAGGGTTGCCGTGGGTACCCGCTGGATGGGCTGAAGGAGATACCGCCAGCGCGCGGAGCGGAGCCATACGCCACAGAAGTACAGGGCGAGGGCGGGCACGAGCAGCAGCGGGTTGGCGTCCAGCAGCCCGGCCAGCACGGCGTTCAGATCGATGGAGCGGAGCAGCGCGAACAGGAAGGCGGCGCTCACCAGCCCTCCCAGCAGCGCGCGTCGAGACATATCAGGCCCCTTTGCGCAGCGCCGCCGCCTCGGCGGCTGGCGGTTGTTCGGCAATGCGTCCCAGCGAGAGGTTGAACCGCGCCAGGTAGAAGAGCCCGATGCCGGTCACCAGGACGTACTGCACGAGGTGAGAGACGATGCCGAGCGCCAGGGACGACTCCCGAGGGACCTGGAAGACGGCCAGGGCAGACACGGCGAAGAACTGGAAGGTGCCCACGTAGCCCGGAGCCGAGGGGAGCATGATCCCCAGGTTGACGATCACCAGCACCAGCACGCTGGCCGCCAGCCGCTGCAGCCCGGCCACGGGCAGGCCGAAGGCAAAGATCAGGGTGTAGTAAGAGAGCGCCTCGAGCGTCCAGATCGCCACCGAGAGCAGCAGCGCGGCGGCCAGGATGCGCGGCCGGCGCACGCTCCGCAGGCCCGTCACGAAGGCCGCAAAGGCGGCCTCGGTCCAATCGCGCAGGACGCTCGGCAGCGGGCGGACCGCCACCCGCAGCACGCGCTCGGCCAGCCGTTCCTGGATCAGCACCACCAGGATGGCGGCCGAGGCGGCCAGGAACACCAGACTGGACAGGAACTGCACCTCCTGCCCCCAGCCGGGCAGCGCGACCGCGTGAAGCGTCGAGACGGCGCCGAGGAAGGCGATCAACACCAGGCCGTCGAAGACGCGCTCGAGCAGGATGGTCGCCAGGGTGAGAGTCTTGCGCTGGCCGGTGCGGCGGCCGAGCAGGTAGGCCCGCGCGAACTCACCCAGGCGGGCAGGCAGCAGGTTGTTGGTGGCGAAGCCCATCATCAGGATGGCGAACAGCGCGCCAAAGCTCGGGGCGTAGGCGCGGGTGAGGATGACGCGCCAGCGCAGGGTGCGCAAGACGTATCCCAGCAGGGTGATCGCGCCCGCGGGCGCGATCAGGGCATAGTTGGCTCGCTGCAGCGCCGCCCCCAGCTCCCCGATGTCCACCCGGTAGAAGGCCAACCCCAGGAAGACGAGCGTCAGCACCACGCCGGCCAGGCGAGTCTTCTTCAGCGCAGCACTCCCGGGGAGAAGGCAGAAGGCAGCAGGCAGCAGGCAGCAGGCAGCAGGCAGCATCGCACTGCTGCCTTCTGCCTTCTGCCTTCTGCCTTCTGCTTTCCGCCTTCTGCCTTCTGCCTTCTGCTTTCTGCTTTCTTCATCGAGGCAACCGAACCACGGTGCCGGTGCGGCTCTCGACCACGTAGACCTGGTCGGAGGGGTCGACGGCGATGC
This sequence comes from Chloroflexota bacterium, assembly GCA_016210245.1. GTDB lineage: Bacteria > Chloroflexota > UBA6077 > UBA6077 > JACQUR01 > JACQUR01. The sequence goes on along the minus strand of JACQUR010000451.1, from coordinate 5,511 downwards.
CCGTGGGCAATTGGAGGCTGGTGGCTCCCTGCAGCGGCTCCGCCTTGCCCTGCTCGTCGAGCACCAGCACGCGGCCCCGCTCCGGCTGGGTCACCAGCACCTGCTGCCCGCGCGCGGCCAGATACGGCTTGTTGGCCACGGAGGTGCTGTCCCAGCCCTCCAGCGGGTACGCGCCCAGGAAGCGCCCCTGGGGATCGACGCGCTGGACGCGGTTGTTCCAGGTATCGGCCACCAGCAGGTTGCCCTGGGCGTCCAGCGCCAGGCCGACCGGCTCGCGGAACTGCCCCTCGCCGTTCCCCTCGCTGCCGAAGGCGCGGCGCGCATTGCCCTGCAGGTCGAACGCCTCCACTCGCTTGTTGCCCGTGTCGGTCACGTAGACGGTCCCATCCGGGGCCACCGCCACATCGCGCGGACCCCAGAACGCGCCGACCTGCTGGTCCACCGGCTTCTGCGGGTCGTACAGCCGGCCCCACTTGCCCAGGAACTTGCCGTCCGCGGTGAAGCGCTGGATGCGATGGTTCCAGGTATCGGCCACCAGCACCTCGCCGTTGGGCGCCAGCGCGATGCCCCACGGCTCGTTGAACTCGCCATCGCCGGAGCCCTGGCGCCCCCAGGAGGCGGCGATGGTGCCGTCGGGATTGAAGACCGTCACGCGGTGGGCGCGGCTCTCCACCACGTAGAGGCGCCCGGAGGCATCGACTGCCACATCCTTCGGCTCCACCAGCACCGACTTGCCGGCCGCGGTGCGCCCGAAGATCGTGGCCCCGTTCGGGCCGGGCTGGGCGATCGTCTCGCGCGCCTCGGCGGCGGGCGCCGGGGCGCTCGGAGCAGCCAGGAACGGCCCCGGCCCGAGCGCGGGCACGTCGTTCCGCACGTAGAAGTACATCTCCCGCGCGCCACCGCTGGGCATGTCGCGGTAGATGAAGAACTTCAGCAGGTTGGCCCGGTCGACGGGGTTGGCCAGGCGAGCGAAGACCTGGTCCCACTTCAACCACGGAATGGTGACTGGACCCACGCGCTGGGAAGCATCGAAGTTCTTGTACTCCTCCGGGAACCACCAGTTGAGGCGGTACTTCTGGCCATGGTACTGGTCCAGGACCGGGCGGATAGGATCGAGGTTGCTCGCCATGACCAGCAGCACGGGGTAGCGGCTCAGGTCCACCTCCGGGCCGATGGTCCGGGTGAAGTAGCGCTTGTTGGTGTAGTCGCGCAGGTACCACTCGAACGGCCAGGCGACGCTCTCGTGCTGGCCATCACCCCAGCCGTTGTCCAGCAGCAGGCCCACGTTCTTGCGCTCTCCGTACTGGAAGCCGATGCGCTCGATCTCGTGCATGATCCAGGGCACGTCGGGCGACGACTGCACGTAGACCAGCGGCTCGGACGGGGTGTCGCCGTGGGTGTAGGTCACGGTCCAGGCCACGTGGACGTAGAGGAACAGCAGGCCCAGCCCGAAGGCGCCGGCCACGGAGGGCAGGACCAGCGCCCGGCCCTGGCGCGCCCACAGGTGCGCTAACCCGCCCACCGCGGCCGCCATGACCAGGCCCAGCCCGACGCGGCGCAGCAGCACGGCCTGGGTCTCGAGGGGCATCAGCGTCTCAGCCGCGCCCAGGTTGAGCCAGGCCGCCGCGCTGGCGACCAGGACCAGGCCCAGCGAGGCGGCGGCGAGGGTGTGCCAGTTCCGCAGGCGGCCCCAGTCGAGGCGGTCCGCGACGTGGCCGAGGAACAGGGCGGTGAGCAGGATAAGCGGCAGGGCCAGGTTGACGAGCAGCCAGGGCATCTTCTCGCCCGCCTGGGAGTAGATGCCGAAGGCAGCCAGCGACCAGTAGACCAGGAACCAGAAGAAGAGCGTGCCGCGCCGCCACAGGGCCAGGGTGCCCACGAACGCCAGCAGCGCGGGCAGGAACTCGTAGAGCGCCAGCAGCATCACGTAGTAGTAGACGGGTTGCCCGCCCCGCTGCACGTCGTGCTGCTCCAGCCAGTAGTTGAGCGCCCCCTTGGCCCCTCCGCAGAGCGGACCGACGGACACCAGCGCCGTACACAGCCCCTTCGGGTTGGTGAAGAAGGTGGTGTACAGGACCACGTTGATCGCAAGGAAGAGCCCGGCCGCGCCGAGCCACACCTTCAGCGGTACTGCACGCAGCGCCGGGAGCACCTGCGCCCGCCCCCCAGGCACGAGCAGCGCGAGCAGGGCGAAGGTCACCACGATGAGGCCGGTGATGTAGGTAACTTCCTTGGTCGCGAAGGACAGGGCCAGCGCCACCGCGGCCACGTAGACGTAACGGACGCTAGCGGTTCGCAGGTAGCCGAAGATGCCGACCACCAGCAGGAGCGTCCAGAACCCGATGTAGATGTCGTTGCGGACGAAGCGCGAGAAGTAGAGGAACGAGGGTGAGATGGTCAGCAGCAGGGCGGCGATGAGCGCCCCGCGCCGGCCCAGCTCGTGGCGCAGGAAGAAGGGCAGCCCGATGGCCGCGGTCCCGAAGAGCACGGGCGCCAGGCGAGCGGTGAAGTCGCTATCGCCAAACAAGAAGTAGATCAGCGCGGTCAGATGGAACTGGAAGGGCCCATGCATCATCGGGTCGTGGACGTAGCCACGCCCGACGTACAGGTACCACGAGTAGAGCGCGTGCAGGCTCTCGTCGTGGTGCAGGGCACGCGCATCCAACTGGTAGATGCGGAGCAGGAACCCGATCGCGATCAGGACCAGGTAGAGCACCGGCTCCAGCGGGAAGGAGGCGGCGGGTGCTTGCGACAGTGGGGCCTCGACTCTTCGGCGAGGCGAGGAGACGCGCTCCTCAACCAGGGCCATGCGTCACTCCGTATGAGGCCAATCGCCCGGGCGTAGGGGCAGGCGCCTGTACCTGCCCCACCCCCGCCCGAAGACGGGGCAGACACAGGGGTCTGCCCCTACGGTAAGGGGGGGCGTCGTGCGGGCCATCGGCATGATCTGGGCGTTGGGCGATGGGCTCTAGAGGGCCCCTTGCGTCCGCTCTCACGAGCGGGCCAGGATTATAACATAGGGTTTCGCGGCTACCCAGTCGCGGCCCTGGGCCAGCCAGCGCCACCACTCGCGCCCGCCGGCGGGGTCGACCCACTGCACGTTCGCCCCAGCCGGCGCCAGCCGCCCGGCTGGAATGCCCCGGCCAGACTTGAGCGCCTCGAGGCTCGCCCCGACCACCTGAGCCGGGGCGCCTTCGTCCACGACCTGCACGGGTACCTCCCGCAGCGGCCAGCGCAGCCAGCGCGCGGCGCCCGGCTGGATGGTCAGGCGCGCATCCGGGTACTGGCGCGCCCATGTCAGGACATCCGCCGTGAGCGCGCGCACTTCCGGGCTGGCCCATTCACCGGGCAGCGCTGGCACGTCCCCCTGCCGCAAGCTGAGCCGCCCGACGAACGCCAGCGCCAGCAGCAGGCCAATGCTAGTTGCAAGGATGATGCCGCCCGCCCGCAACTCCTGGCGCTGAAGCCAGCCGCCGCCGAGCAAGGCGACCAGCGCCAGGCCGGCCAGGGCGATCAGCGCCGGCGCCACGGGGAAGGGCTCGCCCAACCGCGCAGCCGCGAGCGCGGCGATGGTAAAGTGCCCAAGCGGCACCAGCGCGGCGAGGGCGAGCAGGGCAGGCCGCCAGAGCGGGCAGGCTCGCACTGCCACCCAGGCCTCGTCGAGCGCGTAGCCGCCCAGCAGCGCCGCCGGCAGGAGCGGGGCGACGAGCGCATCGGTGAGCGGTGCGGCCGGGCGCAGCGTCAACGGCAGACTGAGCACCAGCCACAGTCCGAGGAAGCGGACGAACGGGTCCGGCCCGCGGCGCTCCCGGAGCGCAAGGCCGACCAGCCCTGCGCCCAGCAGCGCGGCCTCCACGGTCGCGAGCAGGGCCAGGTTGCGCAGCTCCAACCCGCTCACCAGGCCGGGCACCCACGTCCAGAGCGGATCGACCAGGCCGGTCTGCAGGCCCGCGGGCACGGTGAGCAGCCGGGCGTCCAGCAGAGCGACCACCACGGCAAAGCCGAGCGCGGGCGCGCGCCACTTCCCGGCCAACTCCACCAGCCGGGCCCTGGCCGGCTCGAGCCCCCAGGCCAGCGCCGCCGCGAGCCCGGCCACCAGCAGCCAGGGGACGAAGGCGCTGGTCGACCCGAGGCCCAGCGCCAGCGCAGCCCCGAGCCCGACCAGCCAGCGCGGATCGCGCTCGGCCAGCCACTGCGACCACAGGGCCACGACCAGGGCCAGCGCCAGGAGGCCGAGCGCCGCTCCGCCGAGCGTGCGCGAGGCCAGCACCAGCAGGGGCGAGAGCGCCAGCAGCCAGACGGCGGCGAGGGCCGGCCTCGGCCCCAGGTGCCGCCGCAGCAGGAGCGGGAGGGCCACCGTGGCGAGGCCGGCGGCGGCTGCGGGCGCTCGCGCGAGGCCATCCTGCGCCCCGAACGCCCCGAAGAGCAGCGAGAGCAGACCGGGCAGCAGCGGGCTCAAGTCCAGCGAGAGCGGCGCGTCTCGCCACAGGCTCCAGCCTGCCAGGGCGATCCGCGCCTCGTCCGGGTTCAGCGGCCGGCCGCCCAGGTCGACGAACCGCAGCACCGCCGCCAGGGCCAGCGGCGCCAGCAGAGGCAGCCACTCCTGGATTTTGGATTCTGGGTTTTGGATTTTGGATTCCTCTGGGACGATCACAGGCGCGGCGCGCCTGGCGCCGCGCGGCACGCGGTACCGGGAGGGCGAGTCAACCACACGTGCGTTGGAGTGCGTCATCGGGCACCTCGCGACTCCTGGAGTTGGCGTGGAACGCGGTAGACCGTTACCCCGTCCGCCTGGTAGGCAGGCTCCAGCAGGCGGGCGAAGCGCGCGTCAACCCCTGGCCCGTACTTGGTCCGCTCCAGGCTACCGACGAAGACGTAGTCCACCTGGTAGCGATCCAGCAACCGCTTGATCATGCCCTCGTCCCCCGTGCGGTAGATCGCCTCCACGTCCCGTTCGCGGGTCGCCAGGTCTTCGCCCCGGCCGCGCCACTGCAGCTCGTGCCCCACCCAGCCCAGCACCGTGGGCAGGCCGGAGAAGGTGGAGACGCGGGCGAACTCCTGGTAGTCGGGGCCGACCGCCTCCAGGACGACCGGCCGCCCAGCCTGGCTCTGCAGCCAGGTGATGGCCTGCCAGTCCGCGCTCCGCCCCTGCGCCAGGAAGCGCGCCCCGTCGAGGGTGGGGGGGATGCCGAACTTGCCCGACTTCTCGTAGGTAGCCGCCGCCGGATAGACCGCGCCCAGTCCCAGCAGCCCCACGGCCACGCCCACCGCCAGGGGGCGCCCCAGCCTGCGCGCGCCGGGGCGCTGCCACAGGATGGCCAGGGTCAGGGCCGAGGCCAGGCCCAGCAGCAGCCAGGCGTGGTAGTGGAACTTGAACACGGTGTTCATCCGACTGCCAAAGGAGTCGTAGATGAAGATGAACTCGGTCCCGAGCAGGATCAGCAGGCCGAAGGTGGCCAGGAACCAGGTGAGGAGGACGGGACCTAACCCCCCCGCCCCCTTCCCTGCCAG
>JACQUR010000432.1 GCA_016210245.1 Chloroflexota bacterium | reverse complement strand
GTGTCCTCCAGGGTCTTAGCGGCGTTGTAGGCCGGCATGACCACGACCACTTTTCCCGCGCGCGGCTTGTCTACGTGAGACATCGGATCTCGATACCTGAGCCCTGAGTGCTGAGTGCTGAGTCCTGGAGTGCTGAGTCCTGAGTCCTGAGTACACGGTCCTCACTCAGCACTCAGGACTCAGCACTCCAGGACTCAGGCCGGGGCGGCATATTGTTCTCACCAAAGCGCTGGCGTGTCAAGGGAAGGCTGGCACAGGTCTGTCACACTTCTACGGTTCCACCACCTTCAGCACGAAGCTGGTCGGGCTGAGTTCCACACGCTGGAACCAGGGCCGCGCTTCCAGCGCCCAGGAGCCGGTGGCGTAGAGGGACGAGTCGAGCACGAGGATATAGCCGATACCTCGCGTCCGAACGAAAGCTCGGACCTCTGCCTCGGGGGCCTCGGAGGGGAGCTCTTCGTAGCGACGCGGGTAGAGCTCGTAACGCAGCCGATGGGCCCGCCCAGCTCCCCAGGGTTCCTGGTAGAGGTAGGCCACGGTCGAAGGAACCTGGGTCTGCACGAAGGCCACGAAGCTGTCGAAGGTGGCAGCCCGGCCTGACTCGCTGGTCGCGCCAGAGCCAGCCGAAGGGGACACGACGCTGCCGAGCGCCGCCACGCCACGAGTCAGCGAGTACAGGACCACGAGCAGCACGACTGCCACCGCCGCGGAGGCGCGGTGTTGTGGGCCGCGCCAGGTCTTTGGCGCAGGCAACGCGATCGGCGCCCCAGGAATACTGGGAACGGTCGACCCTCGCGCCGTGAGCACCTGGGCGTCATGGACGAGGCTCGCCAGCAGCAGGAGACCCAGGGGGGCGATGTGCATGAGCAGGCGCCCGCCCGTGCGCTCGACCTGGCCTAGCGGGTCGGTGGCGTCCACGGTGAACGCCCAGACGATGGCGACGAGATTGAGCCCGAGAGCGAGGCTGAGGAAGCGGTGGCGCGGGTCAAGCGAGCGCCGCGCGAACAGCAGCCACCCGCCCAGCACAGCCAGCCACAGGGCGGCCGAGCGCCCGGCTAACAGGTAGTGGGCGAATGCCCCGAGCACGGGCAGAACCACATCGGGCACGAGCAGCGCCGCCAGGTGCTCGTCCTCGACCGGGATGCCGTGGCTGGCGCGGTAGGCCGCCCAGGCCAGCGCCGGTCCGGCCGCGGCGCCTCCAAATGCGAGCACCGGCGGGAGCCAGGCGCGGAGTGGTCGCCGCCCCAGCCACAGCGTCACGAACAAGGCCAGCGCGAGCAGCGCGTCCAGGAAGAGCCCTTCGAACTTGGTCCAGGCGGCGGCACCAGCGAGCAGGCTGGCCAGCACCAGGTGCCGCGACTCCCCAGGTTGCTGCAGCCATCGCCAGGCGTACACGAGGGCACCGGTCAGGTAGAAGGTGAGCGGGAGGTCGGCCTGGTTGGTGAGCAGTTGTTGCACGAGCTGATTGGCCACCAGAAGCAGGGGCAGCGTGAACGCGCCTGCCGCGAAGCGGCCCAGCCCGCCGCGGCGCAACGCGTGGTAGAACAACAGCAGCAGGGCGACCCCGTAGCCCAGCGCGAGGCTCTTGGCCGCGGGCTCATCTACCCGCCCGAGCACGGTGTACAGCCAGGTGGTGAGCAGCGGGACGAGCAGCGGATAGTAGTTGTGGGCATCGTAGTCCCACAGCCAGATCGTCTGGTGGATCCAGAACGCCTTGGCCTTCAGCCCCCAGTGGCTCAAGGTGTCCCAGTTCGTCTCGGGTTGGGAGAGTGCCAGCACAGCCGCGCCGCCCAGGACAACCACCAGGACCATCAGAGGCGCGAGCTCGACCAGCCAGCCGAGGCGTGGCTCGAAACGCCACCGCGGCAGGGCCAGCGTCGGCCAGCGCGGACGCGGGGCCGCCCCGCCGACCAGCAGCGCCAGCCCGAGCGGGACCAGCACCACGCCGATGCTCCACAGCGAGAAGGCCAGCCCGAGAGCGGCGAGCGCGAGCATCCACAGGGTGAGCGTGGCTGCGCCCAGGCCGAAGTCGAGGGCAAGAGCCTCGCCCAGATCGGTCTGCAACCCGGGCAGCGCGAGCCGGCGTACGGCGGAACCCACCAGCCCGACGAAGCCCAGGGCAACAATGGCCAGAACCGGGCTCTCGATCATGGCGCGACGACCCCTGAGGTGCGAAGGAGGTTGGTGCAGCATACCACAGCGCGATCGGAGTGCTGAGTCCTGAGTCCTGAGTGCTGAGTCCTGAGTGCTGAGTCCTGAGTGCTGAGTGGGGAACCTTGCTCAGGACTCAGGACTCAGCACTCAGCACTCGGAGTAGGGATTGCTGGTAGGCCCAGCTCCTGGTAGACTCTCGGCCGGAGCTTGCATCCGCATCGTGGACTGAGAGGGCGCTGTCCCCCGGCATGATTCGCGCGCTGGCACGACGCCAATACCTCTCCTCGGCTGCTGCCATTGCGCTCGCCGGCGCGCTGGCTGTTCTGCTGCTCCGGAACCAGGCGTACCTGCCCACCTACCAGACGTTTCCCCTGGTGGACTGGCTGGAGTTCACGTTTGGCCCCGACGATGCCGCCCGCTTCGGCTCCGCGGAAGCGATGGCCTGGCGGATGGTTCCTCTGTTGGAATCGTATTCCGTGGAGACGGGGGATTACCAACTCCCGGTACAGTTCTCGGAACACCATCTCGCTCGGAAGGTGTCTGGCCTGGAGAGCAGCCATGCGCTGAGGCTCGCAACCCCAGCGGCTCAGGGCGGGGGTGGCGAACGCGAGCGAACAGGTCTGGATGGGAAACTCGAGCTGCGGGTCTTCCACAACGGGACTCGAGCGCGGACCTATGCCGGGCTGCGCACCCTCCAACTGGACACGATGAAGGGAATCGCCGAAGTAGCGCCCCGGGCCGAGGCCGATGCTTACCGCGTCTGGGTAAGCTACCAGCTTCTCCCCCAGGACGGTGGCGCGGCGACTCCGAGCGTCCAGGTCATCGTCGTGGGCCAGACTGGTCCTGCGGCGTACGAGGTTGCCCTCCGCAGCCAGAGGCCGGCCGGGCAATGGACCGGGAACGCCGCCGACCTCGTAGACTGGACCCAGACCATCGCCGAGGCCCTGGCCGGCCAGTGGAGGCGTTTGATGCAGGAAGCAAGGACAGCGCAAGCGGAGCCCAGCGCGCCAACTCGGTAGTGCCCGCTGCTTGAACCACTACCGCTGCTCTCGGAAGGGGCGGATCCGGGTATCCGCCCGCTACTGCGGGGCGCGCGTGGACTTGGGGGCGAAGGTCGCCCCGCTCAGCGCCAGCTCGAGATAGCTCTTCGCCATAGCTGCCTCTGGCGCCGCGAGGAAATCATCGCTCTCCATGTTGAGGCACGCTGCCATCACCAGGTGGGCGGGGATGGTCTCCTCTGCTTGAAGGGCACCGCGCCCGCGCCGGCAGTCCTCACGCAGCGCCTCCACGCTCGCTCGACGCTCGCGCGGAGGGACCTCCCGTGTCAAGCGTCCCTCCCGTGTCAAGCGTTCCAACGCCTCGTGCAGCCGTCGGGCGAGTGCGAGCGCCGTGGCGCTCGAGGCAGATGCCAGGGTGGCTGGTGGCACCAGCGGCTCGAGGAACGCGGCCAACTGCTCGGCGGTGGCCTGGTGGCCGAGCGCCGTGAAGTGGGTATCGCGGCGGAGGTACAACTCGGCGCGCTGCGGGTGGGCTCGAAACGCGGGCAGCAGGTCCAGCACGGGGATGGCATGGGCCTCGGCTCGCTGGCGAAACTCGCGTTGCGGCCGGTCGAGGTCCAACTCCCGGGCATCCAGATCGTAGCGGTCCAGCATCTCGCGGTGGGCGCGGTCGTCGAACTGCCCGGGGTGCGGAATCAGCATGAGGACGGTTGGCGCGTTCGAGGCCGCCGCGGTCTCCTGGATCTGCACCAGGTACTGCTCCGCCAGCGGCCACGCCAGCTCGACCCAGTAGGTATCCGGATAGTCCCGCAGGAGCAGCCACTCGAAACTGGACAGGTTCAGGTGGACGCGCTGCGGCCGCGCGATGAGCAACCGGTAGGCGACGGAGTGCTGCCGCAAGAAGTCCTTGGCCGCGAGCACCGGGTCCGTGATGGGCGCTGGCGTGGAGCGCCTCGCTGGCACTGTAGCCGCGGCCGGGGCAGAGGGCGGATTGGGAACCGGGGTTGGCATAGGGTCGCCGGCGCGCCAGTGCGAGCGGTCCGGCGGGAGTTGGACCCCGTTGCTTGGGAACCACTCGTCGCTCTTGCGCAGCAGGTCGGCGGCATCCGGCCCCCAGGTGAGACCGTCGCGGTGCTCGGTGGTGAGCTGGTAGCCGCCACGCGTGGCAAACACGTTCTCCGCGATATCGTTGCCCAGGAAGGAGGCTACGACCACCAGGTCGGGCTGGAGCCAGGCGCGGTTGGCCCGCAGGAAGCCGGCCTGGTTGAAGGTGCTCCAGCCACCGCTGGCCACGTTCACGATCCGAACGTTGGGGTGCCCGGCCTGGTGGAGCAAGCGCTCCAGGACCGCCGTGTAGTTCTGCTCGTAGGGCACCTGGCTGCCCACCGTGTACGAGTCGCCCAGCACCACCACGCGGAACTCGTCCCCGGCTTTGGCGGGCAGCTCCGGGCCGACGAGCCCGCGCGAGTTGGTCTCCAGCACCTGGTCGTACTCGGCGGTCACCAGGCGAAGGCGCGCGTTGGGATTCATAGCGTAGCCGGCGTCGGGATCGAGGCGGTACAGCCCCTGCTCGCCCTGGACGCCCTGGTCGGGGCGTAGGGACAGATCGCCCCGGGCCACGCTGTAGAGGCGGGCACCGATCTCCACGCCGAACAGGAGCAGCAGCCCCAGGGCGGCGAGCAGCACGCACGCCTGGAGCCACGGAAACCGAGCCCGGCCCGGGATCGAGCCGGAGGCGCTGACGCTCACCGACGGGTGTCCTATCCTGAGTCGACAGTCCACAGTCCACAGTCGACAGTCCGCTCGTGCCCTGTCGACTGTCGACTGTCAACCGTCGACTGTGAACTTGGTTTAGAAGACCGGGTAGAGCAACGGCCCGATGGGAGTAGCCTGCACCACTAGCAGCGCGCCCAGCACGGCGAAGCTCAGCAGCAAGGGAATGAGCCACCACAGCTTGTGCGCCCAGATCAGTCGAACGAGCTGTCCGATGGTGTCCAGGTGGTCCCTGGTCTGGCGCAGCCTGGCACGAGACGCCGAAGTCCGCTCGGAAGTCACGCCTTCACCCTTCTCGCACGAGGTGAGCAGCACGTGCAAGCATCGCACGTGGAGGAGCAACACACTCGGAGCAGGATACCGAGCGGCCGAGCGGCTGTCAAGATCGAAGCCCCGATGGAGTGCGGGTCATGGTTTTGCGCGCCGCGTCGACCTCCCTGGGAGCGCCGCCCCTGGGAGCGCAGACCTCCTGTCTGCGCGGGCGAGCCGCGCCACGCCCCGTGGCTGACTGGCCTCTGGCGAGCCCGCCCAGGCCCCGCCGGGCCACGGCATCCGCGCCGGCCAGACGGGGGCGTGCTCCAGGGCCGTGCGAGCCGGACCTCCAGGTACCC
>JACQUR010000431.1 GCA_016210245.1 Chloroflexota bacterium | reverse complement strand
GGCCACCACCCCTTGCCGCCCTCGGGGCGGCGGGCAGACAGGGCCGTCTGCCCCTACAGTTGAAGGCAGGCGGCGGGCAGACAGGGCCGTCTGCCCCTACAGATGAAGGCAAGGGACGGGCAGACCGGGCCGTCTGCCCCTACGACCTCCACGCACCAGTACGGCGCGGACCCGCGGTTCTGCCCCAGCAAGGGGGGCTGGGGGAAGCCCACGATGAGAAACCGCTCCCTCCGGCGGGCGGCGAGCCGGGACCGGCCGGCTCGCCACAACGGAACGAAGTCTGCGAGAATAAGCGGCACGGAATCCTCCCCATGGGGCCTGGACGGACGGACTGCCGATGCTCTCACTGTCGACTGTCGCCGCGCCCATAGCTGCCCTGCGCCCCCGCCTGGATGCGCTGGTCTACCGCGCTGAGACGGGGCGCGACCTGCGCATCGACTTTCTGCGCGGCTTCGCGGTCTTTGCCATGGTGATCGACCACCTGGCCGGGCCGTCCAGGCTCTACATGCTCACAGGCGGCAACCGCTTCTTCACCTCCGCGGCCGAGGGGTTCGTCTTCATCTCCGGCCTGATGGTTGGGCTGGCCTACCGCCGCATGGCCGAGCGGGACGGCCTCGGGCCCACGCTGCGGCGTCTGATCGAGCGGGCGTGGCAGCTCTACGTCCTGACCATCGGCTTGACCCTGGTGATGCTGCCCGTGTCGGAGTTGCTCAACCTGCCCTGGGCCCGAGGCGTGGACCTGAGCAACCCGCCCGCGTTGGCCTGGAATATCCTCACCCTGCGCCAGACCTACTACCTGGTCGACATCCCGCTGCTCTACGCGCTGCTGCTCGTCTTCGCCCCCTTCGCCTTCTTGCTGATGTACGAGCGGCGCACCTGGGTGGTGCTGCTGGCCTCCTGGGCGCTCTGGGCCGGCCACCAACTGTTCCCGGAGCAGTCCGACATTCCCTGGCCCATCTCCGGCAACTACCTGTTCTCCTTTCCGGCCTGGCAGGTGCTCTTCTTCACCGCCATGGTCCTGGGCTTCCACCGCGACCGCATCCAGGCCACCATCCCGAGCTCCTGGCGCCGCCCACTGCTGCTCGCCTGTGGCCTCGGCTTCGCGGGGCTGCTGGTGATCTTCCGCTACGCCGACCCCGTCCTGCGGGCCCTGGCGGCCGGCCAGGAGCCCTCGCTCCAGGCCGGCCAGTCCCTGGAGGCGACGCTGGTGGAGGTGCTGTTCGCCAAGGGCGACGTGCGCCTGGGGCGGGTGGTGGCCTCGGCCATCGTGTTCGGGTTCTTCTTCCTGCTCACCACCGAGTTCTGGGCGCCCCTGCGCCGGGGGCTCGGCTGGCTGCTGCTCCCGCTGGGCCAGAACGCCCTGTACGCCTACTCGGCCCACATCGCCATCGCCGTGGCCATCGCCCTCTTCTCGGCCCTGTCCGGCCTGCCCTTCCCGAACTCGCCGGGCGCGAACGCCGTCGTCCAGCTCGCCTCCATCGGACTGATCTGGCTGGCGATCCGGGGGCGGGTGCTGAATCCCAGCCGGACCAATCGGCGCTACTGGATGGCCAGCCCGCTGGCGCTGATCGTCGCCTTCGTCCTGGTCCTGCCCCTGGATCCCTCCCCTGAGCTGCCCGGCCTGGCGCCCCACCCGACCGTGGAAAGCGCAGCATACGCGCGCGCGGCGCGGGTGTTTGGCACCCCGGTGACGCGCATCAAGCCGCGGGAGGTGGTGCAGGAGGCCGTGCAGGCCATCGCCACGCCGGTCCCGCTGCCGCCCCCGCCGGCCGCGGTGCGCACGCCTGCGCCCCTGCCCGCGGGCGAGCCGCGGGTGAGCGAGTACGTGGGGGCGATCAAAGGCTCCTTTCGCGAGCTCCAGTTCTACAGTGCGGCCCTGGACCGCGATATGTCCTACTTCGTCTACCTCCCGCCGAGGTACGCCACCGCCGGGCGGCGCTACCCCGTGCTGTACATGCTCCACGGCGGCAGCGGCGACAAGGAAGAGTGGCCCGCCTATGGCTTGATCGACACCGTGGACGAGCTGATCGTCGGCAAGGAGATCAGGCCGCTGCTGGTCGTCCTGCCCCAGGGCGAGTACAGCTACTGGGTGAACTACCCGGACGATGGCCCCCGCTGGGCGGACTACGTGGCCAACGACCTGGTCCGCCACATCGACTCCAGCTTCCGAACCCTGCCGAGCGCGGAGCATCGGGCCATCGGCGGCCTGTCCATGGGCGCCCACGGCGCCCTGCAGCTCGCCTTCAACTATCCCCACGTCTTCCGCGCCGCCGGGTCGCACAGCCCGTCGCTGTACGAGGAGGACTGGCTGCCAATGCTGGGCAACGGGGCGGACTATGCCGCCCGCGATCCCATCAGCCTGGCCGCTTCCGCTCCCGGGCTCGACCAACTCCAGCTCTGGATCGACATCGGCGAGGAGGACCCCTGGCTGGAGCGTGCCGAACTGCTGCACGAGACCCTGGCTACACGCGGCATCGACCACGAGTGGAACGTGCTGCCCGGAGGCCACGACGGCGAGTACTGGCAGCGCAACCTCGTCACCTACTTGCGTTTCTTCTACGATCGGGTGCTTAATTGGAGGTACGTACCGTAGGTACCGTAGACTGCGCCGCGGGCTGATCCTGGGGTTTTGGCGATGACCAATCTGGCACGGCTCTTGCTTCCCGCCATGCTTTCGGCGGTGTTGCTCTTGCCGGTCTTCGATTTCCTCGATTCGGCCGCTGAGGCCTTACCAGTTGGCGAACGGCCTGCGTACCTCTCCTACGTTCCGCCCGCCAGCCGTCGCCCGGCCCCGGTGCTGCTGGTGCTCCACGGCCACGGCGACCGCGGCGCGGTCTTCTCGGCTCCCCTGCTCGCCCGCGCTCAGGCCGAGGGCTGGGTGCTGGCCGCTCCTACCTTCGAGTACGGCGACTGGCGCAACCCCACGCAGGTCGCGCGCGAGGATACGCTCCTGGTGCAGCAGCTCCGCGATCTCATCCGTCGGCTGCCCCAGGAGACCGGCATTCGCGTCGAGCCTCGGGTACTGTTGTACGGATTCTCCCGGGGCGCGCAGCTCGCCCATCGCTTCGCGCTGGTCTACCCTGAACTGGTGCGCGGCGTGGCGATCCTCTCGGCCGGCACCTACACCCTGCCGCTGGAGAGCATGCGACTGGAGGAGGGCGCTATCGCGCTCGATTGGCCCTACGGCTGCGCCGACTTCGCCGCGCGCTTTGGCCACCGGCTGAATCGGGACCAACTGCAGGCCGTCCCGTTCCTGGTAGGCGTGGGCGAGCTGGACAGCAACTCTGCCGATCTGCCCCGCCAGTGGGACCGCTTCGTGGGCCGCACCCGGGTCGAGCGGGCCAGCGCCTTCGCCGGCGCGCTCGCCAAGCTGGGGGTGCCAACGCGCCTGGTGGTCTTTCCCCGCGAGGGCCACGCGGCCGCGGGGCTGGCGCGCGCCACCGTGCTCGACTTCCTGGCCCGCATCCTCTACCTGGACGACGAGCCGAACCCACTGTACGACCGAGTGCTGCAGGTGTGAAAAAGGGTGAAGGGTGAAGGGGACTTCTCCCTTCACCCTTCACCCTTCAAGCGCTGCCACCTTGGCCAGCCGGCGGCGGTGGCGCTCCTCACCCGAGAAGCGCGCGCCGAGGAAGGCCCGCAGCACCTCCAGCGCCAGCGCCTCGCCGATGACGCGGGACCCCAGGCAGAGTACGTTCACGTCGTCGTGCTCGACCCCCTGGTGAGCCGAGTACGTGTCGTGAGCCAGCCCGGCGCGAATGCCCCTGAGCTTGTTGGCGGCTACACAGGCGCCGATGCCGCTGCCGCACACCACTACCCCGCGCTCGACCTGGCCCTGCTGGACCGCCCGCGCCACCGCCGCCGCGTAGTCCGGATAGTCGACTGGCTGCGGACCGTGCGTCCCCAGGTCGAGCACCTCGTGCCCCTCTTGCCGCAGCGCCGCCGCCAGCCGCTCTTTCAGCGCGTAGCCGGCATGGTCGGCACCCATGGCGATGCGCATGCCTTCTCCCCTCCAGACCGAGTCGACAGTCGACAGTCGACAGTTCACAGTCGAAAGGGCACGAGCAGACGGTCGACTGTGGACTGTCGACTGTCGACTCAGGCCACTACTGCCCTACCAGCTTCAGCGCCCGCTCGACCACGTTCCGGACCGTGAAGCCGAACCGCTCGAAGACCACCTTGCCGGGCGCCGAGGCGCCAAAGCGATCCAGGCCCAGCACGTCGCCGGCGGAGCCCACGTAGCGGTGCCAGCCCATGCTGACGCCCGCCTCGATCGCCAGGCGGGCAGCCACGCGCGCAGGCAGGACCTGCTCGCGGTAGGGCTCCGGCTGCTGGTCGAACAGTTCCCAGCTCGGCATGCTGACCACCCGCGTCGCGACCCCCCGCCGCAGCAACTCGTCGCGCGCCTGCAGCGCCAGCGCGACCTCCGACCCGGTCGCGATCAGGATCAACGCGGGATCGCCCTCGGGAGCGTCGGCCAGCACGTAGGCTCCCCGAGCCAGGCCTGAAGCGGGCGCCAGGGTGGTCCGGTCCAGGACGGGCACCGCCTGTCGGGTGAACGCCAGGACGGTGGGGCCATGGCGGCGCGCCACCGCCACCTTCCACGCCTCCGCGCTCTCGTTGGCATCGGCCGGCCGGATCACCACCAGCCCCGGCACCGCCCGCAGCGCCGCCAGGTGCTCCACGGGCTGGTGCGTCGGCCCGTCTTCGCCGACGCCGATGGAGTCGTGGGTGAAGACGAAGATCGAGCCGATCTTGCTCAGCGCGGCCAGGCGAATGGCCGGGCGCTGATAGTCGGAGAAGGTGAGGAAGGTGGCGCCAAACGGGATCAAGCCGCCGTGCAGGGCGATCCCGTTGGCGATCGCGCCCATCGCGTGCTCGCGCACGCCGAAGTGCAGATTGCGACCGGCGTAGCCCCACTCCCCGCCAACTGCGCCCTGCACCGGACCAGCCTCGGGCAGGGCCTGCTCGGACTGGAAATCGCCCAGGTCTTTCAGGGCAGTGTTCGTGGATGGGTTGAGATCGGCCGAGCCGCCGATGAGCTCCGGCAAGCGACTGGCCAGGGCGGTGAGGACCCTGCCGCCGGCCTGCCGAGTCGCCAGCTCGCGCTCGGCGGCGGGATCGAAGCGCGGGAGCCCCTGGTCCCAACCCGCCGGCAGCCGGCCGGCCTGGGTGCGCTCGAACTCCGCCGCCCGGTCTGGGAAGGCCAGGCGGTATGCCTTGAACCGCTGCTCCCACTCCGTCTGCAGTTGGGCGCCCCGCTCCCGGCACCAGCGCAGGTGGGCCAGCGCTTCGTTGGGCACGTGGAAGGTTTCCTCCGGCCAGGGCCAACCGAGCGCCAGCTTGGTCAGCCTGACCTCGTCCTCCCCCAGCGGCGCGCCGTGCGCTTCGAAGGTGCCGGCCTTGTGGGGACTGCCGTAGCCGATGACGGTGCGCACCGCGACCAGGGTGGGACGCTGCGTCTCGGCGCGCGCCTCCCGCAGCGCGGCCTCGATGGCCACCCGGTCGTTGCCGTCCTCCACCTGGAGCACCTGCCAGCCGTAGGCCTCGAAGCGGCGGGCCACATCTTCGCGGAAGGCCAGCGCGGTGCTGCCGGCCAGCGAGACCTGGTTCTGGTCGTAGAGGTAGATGAGCTTGCCCAGCCCCAGGCTGCCGGCCAGGCCGGCCGCCTCGTGGCTGATCCCCTCCATCAGGTCGCCATCGGAGCAGAGACCGTAGGTGCAGTGGTCGACGATGGCATGGCCCGGCCGGTTATAGGTGGCCGCCAGGTGGGCCTCGGCGACCGCCATCCCCACGCCCATAGCGAAGCCCTGGCCGAGCGGGCCGGTGGTCATCTCCACGCCGGGCGTGGGCCCATATTCCGGGTGGCCGGGCGTGCGCGAGTCGTACTGGCGGAAGGTCTTGAGATCGTCCAGCGTCAGGTCGTAGCCGGCCAGGTAGAGCAAGCTGTAGAGCAGCATGCTGCCGTGGCCGGCGGAGAAGGCAAAACGGTCCCGATCTGGCCAGGTGGGGTTGGCCGGATTGTGACGCATGGCGCGCGTCCAGAGGACGTAGGCCATCGGGGCTGCCCCCAGGGGCAGGCCCGGGTGGCCAGACTTCGCCTGCTGGATGGCATCGATCGCCAGGGTGCGAATGGTATTGACGCACAGGTCGTCCAGCGCCAGGTCGCCCCGCGACTTTCTTGACTCGACGAGCACGAAGGGCCTCCCAGGTGAGCATAGCCGCCGCCACCCCCAGCGCCGCTGGCCGCCAGGTACAGGCAGGCTGGGGTTGGGAGCGCTCAAGAGTTTATACAATCTGTGAGGCTCTCGGCCCACCGCTTTCAGCGCTCACTCTGGGTCGCTTGCCGCTCGGCGGTGCGAACAAGCGATTCGTAGCACCGCCAGCATACGACCCCCTTGCCGTCGGGCGCTGGGATAGGCACCTTCTCCTGGTAGTCTTCGCCGATGAAGATGGTACACTCCCGGCACTGGACCGGCCGGGTCTGGCCCGCGCGCTCCCGCGGGTTCTCCCCCTGCGGCATGGTTGCTCTCCCTGTCGTGGGGATCGGGGGCCAGGGGCCAGCCGGCAGCCGGCAGTCGGCAGGCAGTCTCCGCGTCCACCGCTCATCCTGAGCCTGTCGAAGGACCCCCGCTCATCCTGAGCCTGTCGAAGGACCCTCGCTCATCCTGAGCCTGTCGAAGGACCCTCGCTCATCCTGAGCCTGTCGAAGGACCCTCGCTCATCCTGAG
>JACQUR010000430.1 GCA_016210245.1 Chloroflexota bacterium | reverse complement strand
GGGTTACGAGGGGAGCTCGGCGGTGCGTTTGGCGGTGAAGAACAAGGAAGCCCCGGGGTTCTGCTCGAGCTTCGCCGATATGAGTAGTCTGGGTCGTGAACTGCTCGAGGGCTCGAGTCCGCTGGCCAGGATCCTCGTCGTCATGGGGTCCGAGACTCCGAGCCATCCGCTCTTGAAAGGAGTGCCGGCGGCCGAGACGCTGGCCAGGACCGAGGAGGCGAAGGCCTTGCTCAAGGCCGTGCATGCTCCGTTCCTGATCAACATTACCCATGCGGTCGCGCCCGAAGTCCCGAGCGATCGGGTGCAGGCGCTCCGCAGAGCCCGCGACAGGGCGTACGCTGATCCGGAGTTCCTGGCCGCGGCAGAGAAAGCGCAACTGACGCTCAGCCCCAAGACCGGGGAGGAGGTCACTCGCATAGCTCAGGCGGTGCTCAGCACGCCTCCCGCCATGTTGGCCAAGCTGAGGCAAGTGCTCGAGTAGCGCGCCGTGCCTTGCTCAGTCTACGGTTGCGGTAAGGAATCCGATTCCCGGCGGGGGCAGCCACACAGGGCTGCCCCCGCTCAGCCCTCATCGCTCGGTCCTGAGTCCTGACGAGCCCCAGGTCTTGGGTTGAAGCGCCTTCCTGAGACTCTCCAGGATTTCCGGCTTCAAGGAGAGCAGTTCGTTCACGATCCGAGCGACCTGAGGGCCGGACTTGGGTTCCAGCGCGAATCCGGCCTGTTTCATGTCGACCGCGAACGCAGGATCGGCGAAGGTCGTGTCGAGCGCGCTCCGCAGCGCGGCCACACGCTCGGGCGGGACCTCGGGCGCCACGGCGTACGGGCTACTGATCTCGGACGGGGCCATCGCGCCCTGGAGCAGCTTCCGCGCCTCCTCATCGGGTGCGATCGCTTCGGCCTTGAGCCTCTGAAGCTCAGCAGCCGCTGTCTTGAGCGTGTCGTAGTCCTTGGTCCGTTCCCGTTCTCGCGCCAGGCGCTCGCCGACGATGCGGTCTACGTCGACCTGCGTGAACGTCTGTCCCGAGCCTCCCACCGGCGCTGGTTGTGGCGCTGCTGGCGGAGTGCTCGTCGGTGCCCCCTGCTGCGGTGGTGTTCCTTGCGTCTGCGGATTATCTGGTAGCATTGGGTCCTCTCCAGGTTGACCGGTCCCGTTCCGTCAGGATTGCATCATTCGGCGCATGCTCTCCGGGGGCTCCATGTCCGCTGAGCGCATCATCCCGGCTAACTTGCGCGCTGCCGCCCGCTTCTGTTCGGGTGGGGCGTCTACCCCGCCGCGAGCACCGGCCAGCACCGCTGCCGCAGCCCGCATCCCATTCGCGTTCAGCTTGCCGCCCATCGACTTCGGCTCACGAACGGGCAGCTTGCACCTGGCCTTCGTCTTCTCGGCGCCTGACTCGTTCAGATCGATCAGGCAGGCCGAGCAGAAGTCGGCCGCATCAGCGTAGTCCGACTCACCGATCGAGCCCCAGGGCTTGGTACTGACCTCAGCCATACGTCCTCCCGCGAACAACAAAAAGCCGCCGAGCCGGGACCGAAAGGTCCAGGTCGGCGGCAGAACAGCCGCGCTGTTGAAGGAAGTCTAGGGCAAGGCTACCGGAACGTCAAGGATGACGCTTCTCCGCGCGCAGCTTACGTTCCCAACGCTGTCGCTCCTCAAAGGAAACGGCGTCGCCGGGTGAGAGCCCGAGGACGATTACCATCGTTTGGCGGGCCTCATCCTCCGTTATGCCTTCCTCCATGAGATAGCGCACCCCATCTTCGAAGGAAAAGGACTCAAGAGAAGGCATCGTCTCAATGGTATCGTCCATATCATCTTCTTCTTGGTGTAGGCTCAGCTCTTCCATCCCCTCACCCGTAGAAGCTCATCAAATGCCTTAGCGATCGGGCTGAAGTCATCGGGTACCCATTGTCTATGATACACCCGTCCGTGTTCAACCGCTCGCAAATCACGGGCCACCTGGTCGAGGAGCACGGTATCCTGACTCCTGGTGGCCACATACTGGGCATAGGCTCGGGCAAAGAGTTCCTCGGGACGCAGCAGATACTCTACCAGCCGCTGATCGATGGGGCGGCGCTGTCGCCTGCCCCTTCCTCCTTCCACGATGGCCCAGGAGCGGCCCATCCGACTGCGAAGAATACTCACCGCATCGCTACGCTCGATAGCCTGCATGAGGTTGCCCAGGTCTCCCGAAACCGAGTGAGAAGCGAACCGTCCGGGCTGCCCCAGTGCCTGATGATCGAGATAGTGCCCGATCTCGTGAACGACAGTAAGATGCGAATGAGGTGAGAGTCGGCTGACCTCCAAACCTCGCGGGCGCCCTGTTCGCTCACTCCAAGCATAGGCACCCGCATCTCGTCTAGCTCGGTTGACGATGACGGAGATCTCCGGTGGCGTGCCATCGCCATGAACGCGGTCAATCACTGCCAGTGCGTCGCGCACCGGTTGTAATGCGGGACCGGCTGGCACCCGGATCCGTGAGCTGACCGGCACTCCACGAGGCTCGCTGCCGCCCGTCTGAACCTCCTCCCGTGGACCTCGTGGAGGCGTTCCTCCCCCACTCCCTCCCAAGCTACGCCGATCAAGCGCACGGTTCAGCCAACGCCTGCTCTCCTCCGCCCCCACCATATCCCGTAGGCTTCGCGTATACCGCATCGTCCCCCAGCGCCGATCACGCTTCCGCCCAACGAAGTCCTCCAGCTTGACCGCGCCCGCCCGGTACGCGGCGAAGGCCGCCGGGCCCAGGATCTGCCGCTGCTGCTCCGGTGAGAGCTTGGCAAACAACTCCGTTCCCGTCGGCACCTCCACCCGCGTCTCGGGCACGTCCTTGAACCCCAGCTCCGCCCAGGTCCTGGTCACCGGCACCGGGGCGCAGCGCCCCCGCGGGTGGTCGTCGAGTCGCTCATCCACCCTGTGCAGCAAACCATGAGGGTTTCACCCTGGCTTTGGTTTAGATCCGCGCGATCAACTCGCTCCGGGTGAACGTCCGCACCCCGAACCAGAGCAGCGCTGCGTCCACCAGCCACAGCGCCAGGCCGAGCGCCAGCGTGGTTTCGACGTTGAGCAGCAGCAGCCCAGCGACCTGCCCGAGCACGAGCCCCACCACCAGCACCACCAGCGAGCCGCTCAACTGGTAGGCCTCCATGAAGGTGCTCACCCGAGCCGAGATCAGCACCGTGGCCGCCATGCCCAGGGTCGCCACCGCGGGCGCCACCCAGAGCATCAACGGCCACCAGGCCGGGGGCGGGAACCAGACCCGTCCCATGATCGGCCCACTGGCCACGTTCACCACCAGCCCGTAGGCCAGGAAGCAGAGCCAGGCGAGCGCCACTGCGGGCGTGACCGAGGCCAGCACCTTGCCCACGAGCAACTCGCGGTCGCTGGCAGGGGTGTACAGCAGCGCCTCCAGCGTCTTGCGCTCCTTCTCACCCACGAACGAGTCGGCGCCCACGATGCTGGCGAACATCAGCGGTACCACCAGGAAGAAGGGCGCCAGCAGGTAGCCAGCCATCAGCACCACCCAGGCCTGCATGTCGTCCAGGCCAGCGACCTCCGCCATCAGGGCAGGGGGCAACGGATTGGGCATGCCCGCAGGCCCCTGGCGAGGGAGTAAGACCTCTCCGGGCAGGCCGGCCGCGCTCGGGGCCACGATAATCGCCAGCGGGAGGACGACCACGAACAGCAGGGGCACCACGATCGCCGGAATCCAGGCCGACCGGTTCTGGCGCACCTCCTTCAGGTCTTTGGCTGCCAGCGTGCGTACCGTGCGCCAGTTCACGCCGCCCCCTCCTTGCGCTCGCGCTGGAGCCGGAAGTAGATCTCCTCCAGCGAGTACACGCGCGGGTTGACGCGCAGCACTTGCCCGCCCTGGCCCACCACGGTTGCCACCACCGACGGGATGACCGCCTCGCCCTCCACCTGCACCGCCAGGCGGTCCTCGTCCAGGGTGAGCTCGGTGACGCCGGGCAGCGCCCGCAGACTGTCCGCCAGGGCTCCGGGCGGCCGGGTCCGCAGGTCCACGTCCACCCACAGGCCGTGCCACAGGGTGCGAGCCAGCTCAGCCGCGGTCCCCACGGCCAGCAATCGGCCCCGATCGAGCACCGCCACACGGTGGCACAGGCGCTGGGCTTCGGCCAGGTTGTGGGTACACAGGAACACGGTGCGTCCGCGCTCTCGACTGGCTTGCTCGATCCAGGCCGTAACCTGGCGGGCCGCCTCCGGGTCGAGGCCGGCCGTCGGCTCGTCCAGGAACAGCAGGTCGGGCTGGTGCAGCAGCGCCCGGGCGAGCGCCAGGCGCTGCTTCATGCCCTTGCTGAAGCTCCCCACCTTGTGGTTGGCCCGCTCGGATAGTCCCAGCAGCGCCAACAGGTCGTCAACGCGCCGGGGCAGGTCCGCCTCGGCCACGCCGTAGAGCGCGCCGAAGAAATGCAGGTTGTCGCGCGCCGTCAGCCGCTCGTAGAGGGACGGAGTTTCGGTCAGCACGCCGGTGCGCCTGCGCAGCTCGCAGCCGTGCGCCGCGGGGTCCAGCCCCAGCACCCACGCCCGGCCACCCGAGGGCGCCAGCACGCCGTTGAGCAGCCGCACGGTGGTGGTCTTGCCGGCGCCGTTGGGGCCGAGCACGCCGAAGACCTCCCCCGGCTCGATGCGGAAGGTGAGCCCGTCCACGGCCGCCACGCTCCCGAAGCGGCGGCTCAACTGCTCGACCTCCACGGCGTAGGCCACAGTTCGCCCGCCTCCCGCGCTGGTACACTGTGACTCCTGCTTCGTGGGGTACTGTCCGAGCCGCGACCGTGAGGCCCTTCGACGAGCTCAGGATGAGCGGAGGACCCCGGGGTCCGCTCATCCTGAGCCTGTCGATGGGCCTGAGCTCGTCGAAGGGCCTCACGGTCGCGGCTCGGATACTACCCCTCACTTCACGAATCAGGAGTAACCGGCCACCAGCTAGATCCCACCACGAGAGGATACTCCCTGGCCGCGGCGGGCGCCAGCACACTCAGCCCGCGGCGCCCGGGTCGGCGGCCAGCGCAACGGGCAACTCTCCCTGCGCCTCCCCCTCCCCGTGTCTTCGCGTCCCCGCGTCTCTGCGTCTCGGCGTCCCCGCGTCCCCGGAGGCCGCCGGCAGGCAGAAGCGATAGCCGACGCCGCGCTCGGACTGGAGGTAGCGAGGCTGGGCTGCGTCGTCGCCCAGCTTGTCGCGCAGGCGCCGCACGTATTCCCACAGGTAGGTGGCCTCGCCCTGGCCATCCGGCCAGACGCGGTCCAGCAGCAGCTCGGTGGGCAGGACCCGGCCCGCGTTGGCCATCAGCAGGTGCAGCAACCGACACTCGGTCGGAGTGAGATGTTCCGCCCGCCCATCTTTCCAGATGGTGCGCTGGCCGAGGTCGACAGCCAGGCCCGGCTCGAGCTGGTGGGCTGAGGCCAGCAGGCGGGTGCGCCCCCAGGTGCGGCGCAGCAGCGCCCGCACCCGCGCCGCCAGCTCGCGCTGGCTGAACGGCTTGGCCAGGAAGTCGTCCGCGTACCGCTCCAGGCCCAGCACCCGGGTCTCCTCGTCGCCCAGCGCCGACAGCACCAGGATGGGGATGTCCGCCAGCTCGCGCAGGCGGCGGGCGAGGTCGAAGCCATGCCCTCCCGGCAGCAGCAGATCGACAATCGCCAGGTGGGGAAGGTGCGCCGCGGCCAGCTCGAGCGCCTGCGCGATGTCGGCCGCCGCGCACACCCGGAAACCGTCCGC
Organism: Chloroflexota bacterium; assembly: GCA_016210245.1. Taxonomy (GTDB): domain Bacteria; phylum Chloroflexota; class UBA6077; order UBA6077; family JACQUR01; genus JACQUR01. The sequence goes on along the minus strand of JACQUR010000430.1, from coordinate 8,577 downwards.
CTCCAGGTGCAGGCGCACGGAGGTGCGCACCTCCGGGTCGTCGTCCACCAGCAAAATCAGGGGGGATTGCTCCATCAGCCTTACCTCGCAGCCGGGACAGCGGCCGGCCAGCCAGCCGCCTGCGCTGCCGCCCACGGCAGCATGAAGCAGAAGGCCCGCCCTCCGCCGGGCGTGGCCTCCGCCCAGATCCGCCCGCCCATTCCTTCCAGATAACGGCGCGCAATATACAGCCCCAGCCCGTAGCCGGCCTGGGCCGCGCCGGGGGCTCCCGGGCTGAACGGCTCGAAGAGGCGCGCTCGGGCATCCTCCGCCAGGTCCGGCCCGCGGTCTACCACGCGCACGCACACCCCATCCGGAGCGCTGGCCGCCAGCTCCAGCCGCACCTCGGTGTTAGCGGGCGCGAACCTGGCGGCGTTGGCGAGCAGGTTGGCCAGCACGTCCTCCACCCGCTCGGCATCGCCAAGCGCCGGGAGCAAGTGCGGCTCGGCCTCGACCAGGAAGGTTTGGCCCGCATGGCTGGCTCGCGCCACCTCCACCGCCCGGCGGGCCACCTCGGCCAGATCGAAGGGTGCCCGTGCGAGCGCCAGGCGCCCCTCTGCCGCCTGCTCGGCATCCAGGAGGGCTCGGCTGAGGTTGGCGAGGCGGTCGCACAGGTACACGATGGAGGTCAGGCACGCCTGACGCTGGTCCGCGTCGAGCGTGGGCGGCTGGCGCTGCAGCAGCTCCGCGTACCCGCGGATGGCAGTCAGCGGCGAGCGGATCTCGTGCGCTGCCAGGGCCAGCGGCCCCGGAGCTACTGCCACGCCCCTCCGGGAGGACGCGACTCGAAGCTGGGCGCCGGCCAGCCCCAGCCCGATCAGGCCGACGATGCCCAGCAGGGTGTCGACCTGCCCCAGCGCCAGCCCGGCCGTGTGTACCCAGGAGGCCACGGCCAGCAGGGCCCAGGGCAGCGCAGCGGCAAGGGGGCGGAGCACGCGATGACTGGGCTTCAACAACATAGCAACAGGGCCCGCAACGCCAGCAGCGGCGGAGTCGTTAGTTTCCGATGTTCGATTCGGAATGCAGGGCTCGTGCCCGTCGGGAGGGTAGGGCAGCTTTTCCGCAGGCCCCGGCCATCTTCCTCGCGCCTCCCGCCTGGCACGGCCGCTGCCGGCTGGCAGGAGAGGAGGCAGTGCGGCCGTGACGAGCAATAACCTGGCGGACATCGGGCTGCTGCTCTTTCTGATCCTCCTGGCGGTTGGTCTCTGGGTGTTGACCCTGCAGGCCTGGCCAGCCCCGGTGGTGGACCGTGAGGCCGTGGCGCGCGCCCGCGCCTTGCTGCGCGAAGTGCTGGCCGAAGCGGAATGGCAGCAACTCCAGCAGACAGGCTGGCTGGAGCTGGAGAGTCCCACCCGACCAGGCGCTCGCTACCGCATCCCGGCCCGACCCGGGCCGGTCGAGTTGGTCGAGCCGACGGGCGAGCGGCGCTTGCTGTGCCTGGTGCCGCTTGCCCCCCTGCCGGTGCCCGAGCTGGTCTTGCTCCACAAGCTGTGGATCGAGGCCGACGAGGCGGAGTACCTGCGGCGCGCCAACCGCCTGCCTGCGCCCGTGGGGCGCGACCTCGAGGCACTGGGCCACGACACCTGGCGCTGGTGGTGGGGCGAGTGAGGGCGGCGTCTCGAGGTTGCGTGTTGAGGCTCCTGTTGAGGTGGCGGTGGTACGGTGGGGGTGAGGGCGTGGAGGTGTGCCTCCATGGCCGGGGCGGACCTGCAGGTCCGTCTCTTCTCGGCAGGGGCGGACCTGCGTCTTCGTCCCACGTAGCCGCCATCTGCATTGCATCGAAGGAGGATCAAGGCGCATGATCGGATTTCGCACGCTCGGGTCGCCCCTGGGTCGGGGCCTGTGGAGGCGCCTGGTCGGCGCTTCCGCTCTCCTGGCCGTGGTCGTGGCAGCCTGTGCTCCGACCCCCGCCGCCCAGCCCCCCGTGGCAACCCCCATCCGCACCCCAGCCCCGGCCGCGACGCCGGGCCTGGCCGGCACGCCAGGAGCACCCGCAACGCCCCGGGCGGTCGTGACGCCAGGCGCAGCCATGACGCCGACCGCCCTGCAAGGCCCGGTGGTGGTGACCGCCAACAGCGCCGACGGCAGCCTGTCGGTGGTCAGCGTGAGCGACGCTCAGGTCGTGGGCACGATCCCGGTGAACCGGCCGGTTCACATCGTTGCCCTGTCGCCGGACGCGCGTCTGGCCTTCGCCACCGATCCCTCCCAGGGGTCGCGCGAGGTGGTGGTGGCCGATCTGACCACCATGCGCAAGCTGGCCGATGTGAGCGTTGGCTCCCAACCGAAGGGCATCGCCATCGATCCAAAGACCGGGCAGGCGGCCGTGACCAACAGTGGCGACGACACCGTCTCGATCTTCGACGCGCTCGCGCGCACCATCACGGCCACCATCCCCGTGGGCGACATGCCCCACGGCGTGGCTGTAGCCAGCGCCGACGGAGCCACCAAGGTCTTCGTGGCCAATGAGGGCGACGGGACCGTCTCGGTCATCGACGTCGCCGGCCGCCGCGTCACCGACACCATCCGGGTGGGCAGCGGCCCGACCCGGGTTGCCACGGCGCCGGACGAGCGCCACGTCTTCGTGCTCAACCAGGTCAGCGGCAGCGTCTCCGTGCTCGACACGCGCACGAACCAGCAGACGGCCGAGATCATGGTCGGGCGCAACGTCACCGACCTGGCCGTCGCTCCGGATGGCCGCTCGCTCTTCGTCTCGGCTACCGACCCGAACCGCAACCTGTTCAAGGTCGACCTGTCCACCAACCAGGTTGCCCAGGACTTCAATGTCGGCAGCGGTGCGCTGGCAGTGGCGACCGGGACGGATCCGAGCCACGTCTTCGTCACGACGACGGATAACAAGCTGGTGTTCTTCGACACCACTACCAACCGAGCGACCGCCACGCTGCAGGTGGGCCAGCGCCCCGAGGGTGCGGGCGTAGCGGTCGCCGGCGGCGTGCCCGGCGTGGCGCCGGCTGCGGGCACCGCGGTGCCGGCAGCCACCCCGCGGGCCACACCGGTGCCCGGCGTCCAGGGGGCGGCCTCACCGACCCCGATATCCGTGCAGACGCCCACGGTCTCGCGGACGCCAGCGCCAGGCCTGGCCACTCCGGTGACCAGTCCGGTGCCCGTGCGGCCGTAGTTCACGAGGTTGGAGGTTGAAGGTTGTGTTCTCAACCTTCAACCTCCAACCCACCTCCACCTCTGGCCTTCAACAACCTCAGAGGGAACCTGGCCAGGCGAACCATGGGCGGAAAGAGCTGGTCGCCCTCCGCGTGCAGGAGCAGCAGCTCCAGTTCTCGCACCTGGAACTGGAGTGGCGGCAGTTGGCGCAGCCCCTCCAGGGCGCGTTGGACCGCGTGGTGGTCGCCGCCACGGTAGTAGGCGACGGTCAGGTGGAAGATGTAGTCTGGCCAGGAGTCGATCGCGCCCACCCGTGGCAGGGCGGCCTGGATGCGGCGGCGCAGGGCTCCCAGGGCGCCGTCGTCATGTACCTCCAGGAAGGCGCTGGAGTAGAAGGAGTTCGTCCCGCCCACGTACACCCCGAACGCCGGCTGGCCAGCCAGAGCCTCGCGGACCTGCTCCACGGCCAGCAGCACGTCTGGCGGGCTGATGTGCTCCGGCGTCACCACCCCCTCGCGGGCCAGGAAGCCCAGCGCTTGCACGCTCAGGTGGAGAAAGCGCCGGGGGTGCAGGTCCAGTCCGCCCGCCTGCTTCAGCGCCGCCTGCACCTCGGCCACACGGGCGGCAATCCGCCGGTCGCCGCCCACGCGGACCAGGAAGACCAGGTGAGTGCTGCGGGGGCCAGCCCAGGCGATCCAGTCGCGCCAGTGGTCGGCCAGTTCGCCCGCCGCCAGAAACTCGGCCCAGGTGCGATCGTAGGCGTTCATCCCTCAGTTGGCCCTCCGGGTGTTCCAATGGTACCCTACGGCGGTCGAACGATTCCCTCAAGCGAGTGCTGAGTGCTGAGTGCTGAGTGCTGAGTGAGGGACCTCGACTCAGCACTCAGCACTCAGCACTGCAGAGCTTCCGATCACCTCAAGGAGTCCGGAGGGTGTATGGCGATGCCGACGACCTCATCGCAGAAGACGTATGGCCCCGAGGCGGCCAGGCTGATCACCGAAGAGCTGACCCGCTGTGGCGTCAAGCTGGTGGTGACGCTGCCCGATTCCTGGATGGGGAAGCTGTACGACGAACTGGACCGCGAGCCAGGCTTCACGCGCGTGCGGGTCTTCGCCGAGCCGGAGGGCATCGGCATCTGCGCGGGCGCCTACTTCGGCGGCATGGGCTCCTGCCTGGTCATGGCCAACGCAGGCTTTCTGCTGTGTACCTATCACCTGCCCACGCTGCTGTTGATGCACCGCATTCCGCTGCTCATGCTCATCAGCTACCGAGGCCGTATCGGCGACACAGCCTTCTTCCAGGAATACCAGGGGCTGCTGACCGAGCCGCTGCTGAACCTGATGGAGATCCAGTTCACCGTGGTCGACGGGTTGGAGGACATCCCGAAGATCGGCGAAGCTTACCGGCACTCGCGCCTCTCCCGCCGCCCGGCAGCCGTCCTCCTGACCAGGTCAGTGCTGGTGTAACGCCATGAACCGATTCGATTGCCTGAAGTTCCTGGCCGAACACCATACCGACGAGCTGGTGGTCTGCACCCTGGGCGAAACGTCGTCCGCGTGGTGGGAGGTCAACCCCCGCCGAGACGAGGATACCTTCTACATGCGCTCGTCCATGGGCATGGTCTCCTCGATGGCGCTCGGACTGGCCCTGGCCCTGCCCCACCGCAAGATCTGGGCGCTGGACGGGGACGGAGCGCTGGCGATGAATCTGAGCACCCTGCTGACCACGAGCCAGGTGCAGCCGAAGAACCTGCTGCACCTCGTCTGGCTGAACCACGCCTTCGGTGCGACCGGCCACCAGCCACTCTGGCTACCCCAGGGGGCCGACTTCGCCAGCCTGGCGCGCGCGGCCGGGATCGAGGAGGCCCATACGTTCCGTACCCTGGAGGAGTTCACGGCGGGAATGCTGCCGCTGCTGCACCGTGCCGGCCACATCTTCGTGGTGGCCGAGGTCGAGCGATCCGAGCGCCGGGCCGATCGCAGCCCCAGGTTCCCGATCGACATGGCCTACCGCTTCGGCCGCTTCATCGAGCAGAGCGAGGGCATCCGGGTGTTCGAGGCATGAAAGAAGCCGCCAACTGACCAGCCCCATCTCCCATCACATCGCCCTGCTCCTCGGCCTGGCCATCCTGCTCGGCGGCGCGCCCGGCGTGGCCGGTGCCACCCCGCCCAACCCGGTCCAGGGCGAGCACTTCGTGGACGGCTCCGGCCAGACGGTCTTCCTCCTGGGCGCCAACTACGAGGGGCCGGCTGACCGCGCCTGGCAGATGTGGGACGAGGGGAAGTTCGATCCGAACCTGGTCGCCCGCGACCTGGATCGCGCCCGGGCGGCCAACGTCTCCGTGCTGCGCGTGTTCGTCCAGCGCGCCCTGGCCGAGGACATCCGGGCGGGACGCTGGACCAAGCTGGACCGGGTGCTGGACCTGGCCGACCAGCGTGGCCTGAAGCTCGTCCTCACCTTCGCCGACTACGCCGAGCCGGAGCTGGTCAGACTGGTGGCGATCGACTCCGCCGTGGCGGCACGCTACCGCAGCCGGCCGACCGTCTTCGCCTACGACCTCAAGAACGAGCCCCGCTTTGGCGACCTGGCGCTGGCGATCTACCCGCCAGGCCTCAACGCCGCCCTCCAGCGCGCCACGCTCGTGGCCGCGGTGGGGGAGACCCTGGCCCGGCCGGACGTGGCCGGCTACCGCGCCTCCGAGCAGGGCCAGGCCGACCTCCCGAAGCGACTGACCGACGACCAGGCCTACGTGTACGCCAACGTGCTGGCTGCCTACCGGCGGCTGCTCCAGGACGCGCAGGCGTGGGCGAAAGCCCACAACTCGACCGTGGTCCGGTACCTCCAGTCGCCGGACTCGGCCGCCTGGAACCCGCTGAAAGAGGCGCTGAACGCCACCCTCGCCGCGTGGTTGAAGCCCCGCCTCGACGCGCTGCGCGCGGCCGACCCCGGCCGGCCCATCACGGTCGGGCACGTCGATCCCCTGCTCGCCAGCCTGCCGGTCAACGCCTGGCTCGACTACCGGACCACACACCGCTACCCGTCCGCCTCGAGCCAGGGGCTGGAGGCCGCGATGGCCCTGTTCGACGACCTGCGAGCGGCGGTCCCTGGCAAGCCGCTGGTGCTGGGCGAGTTCGGGTTCTCCAACGCCGGCGTCGACGAGCAGCGCTCCGGCGCGCTCGAAGCCGACCTGGTGCGCCTGGTGCGTGACCACGGCGGGGCAGGGGCGCTCAAGTGGATGCTGAACGACTACCCGAACGGCTTCAACCCGCGCGAGAACGCCTTCGGGATGTATCGACCCGATGGGTCGGCCAAGCCCGTGGTGGCCGCGTTCCAGGCGCTCGGCGTGCTATGCCCGGTGCCAGGGGGTCTGCGCCCGGGCGAGCCGCGCCCGCTGGACTACGACCTGCCCGCGGGCCACTTCTTCACTCAGGCCAATGGCAAGCCTCCGGGCACGGACCCGTGCGGCTACACCATCACCAACGCTGAGGGCATCGCCTTCTGGGACGCCTTCCAGCGCCTGGGCGGCGTTCCCGTACTGGGCTACCCGGTGGCCCGGCGGTTCCTCCTGCAGGGGTTCGTCGTCCAGCCGATGCAGAAGGCCATCTTCCAGTGGCGCCCGGCCGAGCGGCAGGTATGGCTGCTCAACACCTTCGACTGGCTCCACGACGCGGGCAAGGACGGCTGGCTCCAGGCGGCGCGGCAGACGCCGGCCCCGTTCGACACCAGGCCGGATGCCGGCCAGCCGTGGGAGCAGGTGCTGGCGCGGCATGTGGCTCTGCTGGACAGCAACCCGGCCCTGAAGGCGCGCTTCCTGGCCGAGGCGGACTGGATCAACCGCTTCGGCCTGCCCATGTCGGTGGCCGACTATCCCAACCTCTCCGTTGTCCGGGCGCAGCGCGCGGTGCTCCAGCAGTGGAAGTCCGACCTCCCCTGGGCCCGCGCCGGCGAGATCACCCTGGCCAACGGTGGCGACCTGGCCAAGGAGGCCGGCCTCATCCCCGCCTACGCCGTACCGCCCGAGCCGCCGCCGTGAGTACTGAGTGCTGAGTCCTGAGCTAGTGGTCTGTCACTCCTCAATTGATGGGGAGAGTCTCTTGAGCTTAATGCGAGCGTCTTCGGTCGTGAACCGCCAATCGACCCGGCCACCTGTAGCGTTGCGCCTGGCCTCCCAGGCCGCCACCTCGGCCGTTAGCTCGGCCTTGTCGGGGATGCGCCGGTCCAGGCACTGGCGGCTCAGGATGCTCAGCTCGATCTCGGCCATATTGAGCCAACTGCCATGCTTGGGCGTGTGCTGGATCTCCAGCCGATCCAGGATCCGCTTGGCCTCGGCGGGCGCAAAGGTCTCGTACAGGGACGCCGGGGTATGGGTATTCAGGTTGTCCATCACCAGGACGATCCGCTCCGCCAGAGGGTAGCGCACGTCCACCAGATCCTTGGTTGCGCTCGTATGCGTAGTCCACCTTCTCCGTCTGCCCCGGCTTCATGGGCAGGGGGAGACGGGTCTCCCCCACCAGTTGCTTGGAGGTCTCGTCCATGCACACCTGGGGGTACCGCTCGTCGTAGGGCCGAGGGTAGACCTCCAGCACGTCTTCCCTGTGCCAGACGAACTCGGCGTTGGCCTCGGGCGGAATACCCCACTGCTCCTTCAACCAGGGCTTGAGCTCGTTTTTTTTAGAACCCGCCGCACGGTCTCATACGACCGGGGGTCCACGTACTCCAGTTCCACCATCTTGTCCGCCAGCAGCCGCAAGGTCCAGCGACCCCGCCCCGCTGGGGCTTTGCTGCAGGCCCGGGTGCCCAGTTGGGCTTCCTGGCGCCCGTCCAGCTTGCGCTCCTTCGGAACACGGGGAAGCCGCCGGTTCAGGGCAGCCTCCAGCCCTGCTTCGACCAACAGCTTGCGGATGCGCTCGCTCGTGGTAGTGCCTACCTCCAAGGCCACCGCGATCTGCCGGTCGGGCCACCCTGGGCCCTCGGGTCCTTCGTCAGCCTTAAGCACAACGCGGGCGTGGGCTAAGCGGCGAGCCGCCCCCTTCCCCGCGGATATCAGCCCTTGCAGCCACTCGCGCTCTTCTCGGGTTAGGGTCACCTTGTATTTGACACGCATGCCTGGAGGCTACCCAATCCGGGCTCCCATCACTAAATCGTCAGTGACAGAGTGACAGACCACTAGGCAGCCAGGAGTTGGTCGACGTGCTCGGGGTGAGTCCTTCGGTGAAGCGGTCATGGATCCAGTCCAGGAGCAGGCGGCGATGACGCCGCTGCTGGTGCGACCGCATCTGTCCGATCGTCAGGCCCGGGTCGCCCCCGGCCGCGAGCAACACCGCCCGTTGCTCCTCCAGGTAGGTATAGCCGAGGAACGCCAGGGTCCAGAAACGCACTAGCCCGGTCGCCGAGCGGAGTTGGTACTGGTCGGTGCCAAAG
>JACQUR010000429.1 GCA_016210245.1 Chloroflexota bacterium | reverse complement strand
CGGCCTCCCACTGGAAGCCGAAAATCGGCCTCCACATGCAGGGCTTGCCCCACCGGCGCACCACCAAACCGAGTTCTTCAACAGAAACAGGATGCCTGCGCTCCCAGAAAGGCCGGCGCTCCGCGCGGAAACGTGACCCGCACCCGAGGCAGTCGGCGGAAGGCAGTCGACTGCCTCTGCCTCCTGCCTCCTGCCTCCCGCCTCCCGCCTTCTGAACCCCCAGCCCCCGAAATGGGATAGAATAGCGGCAGCACACTACGGTCCTGGAGTTGTTGGGTGGACATCGTCTGGCACGGGCACTCGTGCTTCCGCCTGCGCGGCAAAGATGCAGCCATCGCCACCGATCCCTACGATCAGTCGCTCGGCTATCCTCCGCTGCGCCTCAGCGCCGAGGTCGTGACCGTGTCGCACCAGGACCCCCATCACAGTTACCTCGCCGCCGTCGCTGGCCAGCCAACGCTCATCGATGGCCCCGGCGAGTACGAGGTCGCCTCGACCTTCATCACCGGAGTAGCAACCTACCGCGACAAGGAGAAGGGCCGCCAGAGCGGGCGGAATACGGCTTACCTGATCGAGCTGGACGAACTGGTGATCTGCCACCTCGGCGACCTTGGCCACCTGCTGAGCGCCGACCAGATCGAGGCGCTCAAGGACCCGGACGTACTGCTCATCCCGGTCGGCGGCCACTGCACCATTTCTGGCGCCGAGGCCGCCGAGATCGTCAGCCAACTGGAGCCCAAGATCGTGGTGCCCATGCACTACCAGACCGGCAAGGTGCAGGTCCCGCTGGACCCGGTCGACAAGTTCTGCAAGGAGATGGGAGTCGACTCCCTGGCGCCCCAGTCGAAGCTGGCGGTGACGCGCAGCAGCCTGCCAGAGGAAACCACGATCGTCCTGCTCGTGCCGCCCGCGTGAGGCCGCCGTGGCTGCCGGATGCTGCGCCGTTCCGCGCCGAACCGGCGTCGCCCGTTGCGAGGCCCACCGATGAAGGACCTGTTGCTCGCAGCGCTCTGGACGCTCGCGGAATTGATCCTGGTCGGCCCCCGGCCCCGCGAGCCGCGCCCGGAGCAGGTCTGCTCGAACCTCGCTCGGCTGCGCGAGTCCTACTTCGTGGCCTTTCTCGATCGCTGCCTGGCGTCGGTCTATCCACCCCCGGCGCCAGGCGTCAGGGACAGATGATGCACCGGGACTACCTGGCTGAGGTGCTCGCGGCGCTGGTAACCGGCTACCAGGCGCGGGAGGGCATGAAGGAGCGCTTCCGCTCGCTGAGCGAGTACGAGATCGCCCGCCGGCTGGGCGTCACCGCTTACAGCTATGTCGAGTTCGATGCCAGTCCCGAGCGGACCGAGGTGCGTGGGGCGCTGGACGCGCTGCTGCAGCAGGGCTTGGTGAGCTTCGTGCGCTCCTCCGGGCGCTACGATGCCTTCGAGCCCACACCGTCAGGTATGGCCAGCGTCTCCCTGGAGCCGACCGCCGGTGGGAGTTCGGCGAGCGTGCCTCTCCCGCCGCCTCCGGAGCTCGAGCCGGCCACGGGCGAAGAGGAGCGTCTCCTGCCCTACGCGGGCCTCGAGCGCCGGCTGGACGAGATCATTCGCCTGCTCCGCTCAATCGAGCGCAAGCTGGAGGACAGGTGACCGGACAGAAGACACGGGAAGGGGTAGTGGGACGTGGCAACGTACCTGGACCAACTGGCTGGTGATCCCGAGCGCCTGCGGCGAGCCCTCCTCCAGGTGACCGACGACCAGCGGGCGCTGGTGCGGCGCATGGAAGATATATTCGAAGGGTACGTGGCCCAGCTCGACCAGCACGTCCTGCGTCTGCTGATGCTGCGGCGGCGCTACGGGCCCGGGCACAGCGACACCCAGGAGGAGGAGCGGCGCACGGAGGACGCCAGCAAGCCCGTGACCGAGCTGCGCGGAGTGCTGGAGCGCCAGCGCGAGCTGCTCGCGCTGTACCAGGGGTACGTGGAGGAGTTCGAGCGGACCGGCGCCCTCCAGAGCCTGGCCTCGATCAGCGCGGAAGTGCCCGAGCCGGGCAGCCGGTCGCGCCACTGAACGAAGTCGACAGTCGACAGTCCACAGTCGACAGTGCGCTCGTGCTCTGCGAGACATGAAGTGAGGGGTACGATCCGAGCCGCGACCGTAAGGGAGCGGAGGTCCGCCCTCCCTCACGGTCGCGGCTCGGATAGCCGGCCCACCCCACAAATCAGGAGCAACAGACCACGAGCGTCCTGTCGACCGTGAACTGTCGACTGTCGACTCAGGATAGGGCGGGGCGCTGGAGCAGGAGATCCGGCGGTCAGGCAGTAGTTGTCTGCTCCAGCACGCGGGCAGGTGGCCGTGCCAGGTCCAGGCGCTCCAGCAGTGGCAGTGCCGCTCGCAGCCCCGCTAGTACCTCCCGGTACTGCGCCTGCTGCTCGGGCGTCATCATGCCCGTCCGGTAGGCCAGGTGCAGGTCGGGCAAGTAGCCCATGAGCTGGGCCCAGTCGAGGCCCCAGGAGGCGCGCTCGCCGTCGGCCAACTCATCCCACTCCTCGGCTATCTCGACCAGGTCGACGAGATTGACCTGGAGTATCTCCAAGTCCGAAGAGATGCGCTGAGCTATCTCGGCCCGCGTAACCATCGCAAGTTGCTCCGATGGGTGCCCTTCACGTCACGAAGGCGCCGGAGTTGGTGGCCAGTCGTCCAATGTCCGGTCGCCACCCGGTATTCTAACAGAATCCAGCGCCCACCCTTCGGACCTCGCCGCAGCCCGGACGGGCTGACGATGCCCAGTTGCAACCGGCTCTCATAGTCACTGGTGAAGACCTTGCTGCGCGGATCCAACGCTACCGCGTGCAGGCTGCCCACGTAGTCGGCCAGGCTTGTCCCGACTGGCCACTCCTGGCGCTTGAGCACGTGCTTGACGTAGTGCCGCTCGGCTGGTGGAAGGTGGACTTGGTTTCGCTTGTTCCTTACCCCTCCCACGGCACGCCCACCGTGTTGCTGGCGCCTTCACCGCCGTACAGGCCCAGGGTGCGCTCCACCACCACGGGCAGGCTGGCGGTGACCCGTGCCGAGACGGCCGCGTTGGGCGCGATGGTGCCCACGTCCACGCTCAGGCGGGCGTGGGGCGCCAGCGCGTAGCTCTGGCCTACGGTCGAGCTGTTGTCCTGCACCAGGTCGAGGCGCACCGAGGCCGCCTCCGCGTTGGGATTGGCGATCAGCACCTGCTCCTGGAAGGGGTAGGTGGTGGCGCCCTCGGGCAGGTACCAGACCCGCGCCAGGCGCGGGCTGCCGAGGGTGGCGTGGCCGCCCGTGGGACGCCCCTCGGTCCCTTTGCCGAAGTATACGGCCCGCTCGGCCACAATGGGCACGTCCGCACTGATGGACATCCCGAAGCGCGTGGGTTCCAGCACCGCGTTGGCGTAGACCGACAGGCGGCTGTTGGGTGCTACACCGTACCGCCGCTCGACCGGCTGGCCGCTCTCCAGCAGGTAGGATACCTGCACGTTCGCGGGGGTGTCGCTCGGGTTCTGGAGCAGCAGCCAGGTATCGCGCCCGCCCGTGGTGTCGCCCTCGCCGAAGTACCAGGCGGGCGACGGGGCCGCAGCCCCGAAGGTGGCCCCGCCGCGGTCGGCACCCAGCGACATCTGGCGCTCCACCAGCACGGGCACGCTAGCCTCGACGCGGGTGGCGAAGGCGGCGTTGCGCAGCAGCTCCGACGCGAGCACGGCGCGGCGGCCATGCGCCGCCACCTCGAAGCTATGGGCTACCTCCTGCCCCGCCTCCGGGAACAGCCGCAGCGTCACCGTCGCCGCCAGGTCGTCTGGGTTGTGGACCAGGATCCAGGTGTCGAACGGCGGCTGCGTGCTGCCCTCGGGCAGGTACCAGGCGGCGGAGGGCTGGGCCACGGCCGTGGCCGCCGAGCCGCCCCGCCTGAAGTACGTCGACTGCTCCGCGAAGATGGCGCGATCGGCGTCGACGCGCGCGCTGAACTCGGCCTGGCCGACGACCTGGTTGGCGAAGATACTCAACCGACTGGTGGGTGGGACCTGCACCCGTTGCTGCTGGTCACTCCCGCCCACGAGCGCGTACGTCAGGTCGACGGTCGCCGGCTGGTCGCCCGGGTTCTGCAGCAGGATCCATGTCTCGAACGGCTCCCTGGTGCTGGCCTCGGCCAGGTACCAGCGCCGGCCCGGCGGACGCACCTCGGCCGGCAGCGCGGGCTGCCCTTGTGGGGCTGCTTCGGATGGCGGGCGAGGCGCGCTGCCGCTCGTCTCGGGCACCGCCGCCGGCGAGGGCGACGGCGCACCGACCCACAGGAACGTCACCTCCACCCAGTCGCTCTCCACCATCCCCAGGTCGTCCCAGAAGGTGCCATCCGCCAGCTCGACCCCGCTCGGGTGCGTCACCTGGCGCCCCCGCTCGTCGCGCCCGCCGTTGTGGCCGTTGAGGTACGCCGCCGCCGCCTGGGGCACGAAGCGCGGCAGGTCGGTCCACATCTCGCGCGAGGCGTCCCAGTAGTTGTCCTTCGTGTTCCACGGACCCACGTCCCAGACGGGCGCGGTCGCGCTGCGGCCTTTGTAGCTCAGCCGCACCTGGTAGTCCCGGCCGCCGTCGACGTTCAGCGCCCGTCGCGATGGCAGGGACGCGAACCGATCGCGCTCCCGGATCACGTGTCCGTTCGCCGTGCGTCGGCCCACCAGGCCCTGGCGGACGGCGAACAGGCGCGCCGTCGGGTGCTGCTCGACGGCGCTGGCCAGCGCGGCCACCACCCCGGAGCTCGCGGCCTCGATCTCCACCGACCGCACCTCGGGTCCCGGCAGCTCCGGCGCGGCTGCCAGCGCCAGGCGGTACTGGAGCCAGCGGACCCGCCCGGGCAGCGCGAGCGGCGAGCCGTCCGGGGGCAGCGGCAGCCACGCGGTCCATGCCCCCCCGTCCTCGGCGACGCGCGCCTCGGCCTCCAGCGTGCTCCCGGCCGGCTGCACCGCGTTCAGGCGCCCGGCCAGACGGTCGAACGGGGCGGCGGCCCGGTGCGGAGGGGAGGTGTAGAGGCCAGAGCGACGGCCCGGCCCGTCCGCCAGCCCGCGGTCGTCCGCCTCCTGGCCCAGGCGCAAGCTGGCCCCATCGACCACCACGTTCTGGGCGAGGCCGGCTCCCAGGTCGGCCGCGGCCGGGCGCACCACCTCGACGCGCTCGGGCCAGTGTCCGGCAACCGGCAGGAGCAGGCTGGCGACCGCCAGCGCACCGCCCAGCCCGAGGGCGAGCAGCCTGCAAAGCAGTGGCAGCGCCGGCCTGTGCAGCATCAGTGGTCAGTGGTCAGTGGCCAGTGGTCAGCAGAATGCGAAGACGGACCGCCGACTGCCGACTGCCCACTGCCCCCTCACCATCCAAGCTGTTGCAAGAAGAGCGGTCCGTCACACGCACCTACGTTCAAGTCTTGAGTCGAGAAACCATCCGCGTTCAGTTTGCTCAGTCCGGCAGCCAGATCCTCGGGCGGCAGCTTGCACGTTCCGTCCAGACCCTCGTACGTGCGCGCCTGCTGCCTGGCAGCCTGCTCCGCTTGCTCTAGTTGTTCCTCCGTGGCGCCGCTCGCTACGCTCTGTTGAACGAGCTCGTCGCTAAACCTGACGTCCACCCGCTCGATCAGCGCGTAGAGCACGCACAGGTCGGAGTCCATTCCCTGCGTGCTGAGGAGCATGTTGAGGGTTGAGAGTACCCCGAACACGTTCAGCGTCGTCGCCCAGCTCACCTGGGCATCGACGCACTGCCCCGCTGCCTCAGCGAAACAATCCAGGTCGGTCCCACAATCGAGCGCGCCCACGGGCGCCGTTGCGGCTGGCGCACCCGTCTGCGGCTCGCCTGCGCCCCACGCTCCCTGTTGGGCGCCGTCGTCGACCTGCAGCCAGAGTTGCGCCCCTGCCGGGGCCGCGCTGGCAGATGCACTAGGCGCCACGGTTGCTGCCAGCGAGAGCAGCAGCGCGGTGCAGCACGCGAGGTGCCCGAACAGAAACCTCATTCCGCAACCCCCTCCGTCTGGCTCTGCAGGACCGCGCAAGTGTAATACACTTTGGGCCCGGCATCAAGAGCAAGTGTAGCAAGGAGCGCGGATGGGGGTTGCAGGGGCCGTCCTTACCCCTTTCCGCCTTCCCGCCAGGGGGGACGGTAGCGGGACGGGCCTGGGGGGTAGGGGCGGCGTGCGTCGTGCGAAGGAACTGGCGAGAAGGGGAACAGGACGTGCCAGCACTGCGTCGCTCGCATTCTGACGATCGATCTGTCAAGCCACTGAATACAGGGCATTCCCGCAACTCAACTCATGCCAGGGCATTCTGAAAGACCTTGGGAGGGGCTTTCCCGGGGTGAGACGATGTAACATATCCGATGTAACATATCCATGGACATCCGGGAGGCGTGGGCAGGCGTGCAGACGACCGAGCAGCTTACCTGGTTGGGCGACGAGCCCGGATTGCCGAGTGCGCGAGAGGCGACGCAGCGGAGCGGTGGCCCGACGGATGATACGCGGCACCCCCCGGTGGGCCCGCTGCGTCGGGCCAATGGGTACGACCCTGGCGCGGACGTGGTGGTCTACCGAGGTCGCTGCGAGGAACTGCTGGCCGCCATGCCCGACGGCTGCGTGCAGCTCGTGGTCACTTCGCCTCCCTACAACATCGGCAAGTCGTACGAGCGCCGAACCTCGCTGGACCGCTATCTCGAGAAGCAGCGGGCGGTCATCGCCGAGGCCGTCCGCGTGCTGCGCTGGGGGGGCAGCATCTGCTGGCAGGTGGGCAATCACGTCGACGAGGGCGAGATCGTACCCCTGGATGTGGTGCTCTACCCGATCTTCAAGGATCTTGGACTACGCCTCCGAAACCGCATCGTCTGGCACTTCGAGCACGGCCTCCACGCCTCACGCCGGTTCAGCGGCCGATACGAGACCATCCTGTGGTTTACCAGGGGCGATCCGTACTACTTCGATCTGGACCCGGTGCGCGTTCCGCAGAAGTATCCGAACAAGAAGGCCTTCAAGGGCCCGCGGATCGGCCAGCTCACGGGCAATCCTCTGGGCAAGAGCCCCGGCGACGTCTGGACGATTCCGAACGTGAAGGCCAACCACGTCGAGAAGACCATCCACCCGTGTCAGTTCCCAATTGAGCTGGTCGAGCGGTTGGTCCTCTCCATGACGCGCCCCCAGGACCGAGTGCTGGACCCGTACGGTGGTGTTGGCAGCACTGTACTGGCCGCGGTGCTCCACGGGCGGAAGGGCCTGATGGCGGAGGTGCAACCCCAGTACGTGGAGCTTGCCGAGCAGCGGCTGGCTCTGGCCGAACGGGGCGAGCTCCGGGTGCGGCCGATGACCCGCCCTGTCTACGATCCGCACCAATCGGGCCGGTAGATGCTCAAGGTCTACGAGTACTCTCATCTCGGCGGCGCGGAAATCCTTCTGGTCCGCTATGCCGAGATCAATCAGTAGATCGATGAGGTGATTCAGTCCGTCAAGGTTCCCAACAAGACCAAGGTCAGTCGGGAGAAGCCCAGCCTGGGTGCCCTGCTGTACTCGCCCAGGGAGATGAACGGTCTGTTCAAGGCCGAGTTCCGCGCCCGTGGCTTCCAGGAGATGAAGGATCGGTACACGATCCGTATTCCGCACTGGAACAGGGAGATCAAGGGAGCGTTCAAACAGGTCGACTTTGTGAAGGACCGCGTACTGATCGAAGTGCAGTTCGGCAAGTACGCCTTCATGTTCTACGACCTGGCGAAGTTCCAGTACTTCTTCAACGAGTCGAAGGCCGAGGTTGGCGTCGAGATCGTGCCGTGCCATGCACTCCAATCGCAGATGTCGAGCGGAGTCTCCTACGGGGAGCAACTGGTCTATGACATCGAGCGATTGCGGAAGCACTTTCCGGCTGTGCCGGTCAAGATCATCCTGCTTGACGTCGAGTTGTCAGAGGCTGAGCGGCTGGAGCGCGAGCGCCTCGTGGCAGCGCAGCCAGAGCCCGAAACCCTGGAGGACCAGGAGGAGTCGTGATCGGCCGCTATCCGTCGTTCAGCCCCTCTCCGGGGTAGTGTGCGGAGTGATGATAGGCGGGGCGTCCTCGCCCCGCCCCCCGGCGCTGACCTTTGGTGGTGTAGGGGCGAAGCATTGGCCCATCAGCCTGGAAGGCGGCCTCCGCGCGATTGGCCAAAGCTTCGCCCCTACCGCGCCCGACCAGCCCACGGCTTCTCCAGCAGTCGGCCACACACTACCCGGCAAGCAGGGCTTATGCGTTCTGGCGACGGGGGCACTCCGTTGGCAGGAAACCCAGCCGCGGCGCCCGAAAGTGCCGCTAATTCGGCCAGCACCGCCCCCTTCGCGAGCCGATATAGGGTCCCTGGCACCGCTTCCGGGCACTGCCCGGTTAGAACGCATAAGCCCTGACCCGGCAAGGTGGGCACGTTGACAGCCACGCCACCCGATGCTATCGTGCCAGCGTTTGGCGAAATCGCGCGCTCGCCAGCTTCCGCATCCGCGAACCTGGGCAGCGCCGCCTCGACCACTACGCGCGGGAGGAGCAATGGCAAGTATCCGCATAGATCACGGCACCGTCCTGACGATG
>JACQUR010000446.1 GCA_016210245.1 Chloroflexota bacterium | reverse complement strand
CTCGCGAGCGAGCGGCTGCGCGGCCGGGGCGGGCTCGCCAGGGGCCGGTCGGCTGCGGGGCGTGGGGCGGCTCGCCCGCGCAGACAGGATGTCTGCGCTCCCAGAGGCGCTCCCAGGAGCGGCCTGCGCTCCGCACGGAAACGTGACCCGCACCCGTTGCGTGGGGAGGCGGAGCGAGGCGGGGCCGCTGCCCTGAAGGGCGGACCTCACCAGGCCAGGTCCGCCCTTCAGGGCGGCAGCCCCACCAGGATGTGGGGACCGGCCCGTCGATCCAGTACAGTAGAATTATGGACAGTCAGCACTGGGAGATGTGTGCGTGGCCAGCCAGGTGAGCCGACGCGGCCAGATCACCATCGAGCGCGCCATTCGGGAGCAACTGGGCGTCCAGCCGGGGATGGTGGCCTACCAGCGGGTGGTTGACGGCCGCCTGTAGGTCGTCTTCTTGCCAGCGCCCCACCGCAGGTCGCTGCTCGGTGTCTTCCATCGAGCAGGAGAGCAACCCAAAGTCATTACCGGAGAGGATTCTGGAGGAGGCAGAGGCCCGAACTGGCCTCACCCCGGTTCTTCCGCCGTAACCACCAGCGCTTGCCTTTAGCGCAGCGGCCGCTTCTCCGGCATGCCCGGCCGGCGCGGGTAGCGGCGGTCCGTCGGCGCCACCTTCTCGATCACCACCACCCCCCGCCCAGGGGCTTCGTCGGGCAACTCTACGGGGATAGTTGCCAGGTGGCGCCCGCCCAGCAGCTCGAGGGCCGCGCGCGCCTCGGCCACCTCCGCCGCCAGGTCGCCCTTGCGGGGGAGCAGCACCCGCCCGCCGAGGTGGACGAAGGGCAGGGTGAGTTCGAGCGCGACGGGCAGCTTCGCCAGGGCGCGCGCGGCAGCGAAGGTGTAGGCCTCGCGGTGGGCCGGCTGCTGGGCCACGCGCTCGGCTCGATCGGCCACCACCTCCACCTGGCTGAGCTGGAGCAGGGCCACGACATGGCGCAGGAAGGCGGCCTTCCTGGCTACGGCCTCCACCAGCGTCAGCCGCAGCTCGGGGCAGGCGATCTTGAGCGCCAGGCCGGGCAGGCCAGGGCCGGCGCCCACGTCGACCAGCCGAGACCGCCCGGCCTCCGGCACGTCCGCCATCGCCTCGAGCAGCGTCAGCGAGTCGAGAAAGTGGCGCACCTGCACGGCCCGATAGTCGGTGATGCGGGTCAGGTTGACCCGCTGGTTCCATTCGACCAGCTCGCGGTAGTAGCGCTCGAAGAGCCCGAGCTGGGCCGGCTGGAGGTCCAGGCCCCAGCGCGCAGCCGTCTCGCGCAGCAGTTCCATCATCTCAACCTCGCTCGTGGCCTGGCGGTGGCGCCAGCCCCTATAATTTTGGCTTGTCTGGCGGATGAAGCGCACCTGCTCACCGAGCTGGGCGACGAACGAACGAACGAGGATAGGGCTGCATGAACGAACAGACGCAAAGTGGGACCGCCTCTGACCTCACGCTGGGCCGTGCTATCACCAGTTACCTCGCCGATCTCATCCCCGAGGATCGCGAGGTCGTGGCGCCAGAGCTGCACCGGCTGATGCGCTGGTTGGGCGCCGACCGCAGGCTCGAGGCCGTGACTCCTACCGAGCTAGAGCGCTACCAACATCAGTTGGAAGACTCGGGCATCGATCCCACCGTGCGCCTGGGGCCGGTGCGGGACTTCTTCGGGTATGCGAAGCGGAAGAAGCTGACGGCCTCGAACCTGGGAACCCACATCCGCGTCCGCCGCAAGACCGGCGCGCAGCGCGCGGCCCGCGGCGGCAGAGGGCAGACCAAGGAGCTGAGAATCGAGGTCACGCGCGAGGGCTACGACCAGCTTCAGCGCGAGCTCGATCGGCTCGAGCACGACCTGGCGCCCAAGGTGCGCGCGGACCTCCAGTCCGCCTACGCGGACAAGGACTTCCGCGAGAACGCGCCCTACGAGGCGGCCAAGCAGCGGCTCGGAGAGATCCAGGGCAAGATCAACGAGCTGAAGGCGACGCTCAGCGTCGCCATGATCGTCCAGGCCCCTGGACGGACCGACCGCGTCACGCTTGGCTCAACGGTCACCGTGCGCGACCTGGCCGACGACGAGGAGCTGACCTACACTCTGGTTGGCCCGGGCGAGGTGGACGCGCGCCGCGGGCGCATCTCCATCGCCTCGCCCGTCGGCAAAGCGCTCACCGACCGCACCCCGGGTGAGACCGTGGTGGTCCAGACGCCCGCCGGCCCGGCCAGCTACCGCATCGAGCGCATCACCAAGGCGTAGGCGCTGGCGGTTAGGCACAAATGTTGCATCTAGGGCCAGCGCTAGATTACCCTCCGGCTAGGATTGCGCAGCTTGCAGGGAGGATATGGTTGTGCCGCGCACGAAGGACCACGAGGTGATACGGCGCTGGGTCGACCAGCGGGGCGGCAAGCCCGCTCGCGTCCGAGGGACAGGGGACTTGCTGCGGATTAGTTTCGGGAAGAGCCCCATGAACCTGGAAGAGATCACGTGGGAGCAGTTCTTCGAGGCGTTCGACCGCAATAAGCTGCTGTTCCTCTACGAAGAGGACCCCAGTACGCGCTTCTCCAAGTTCGTACGCACTAGCTAGCCTGGCCCACAGCCCGCCCTCCAGGTCATGGCAGAGGGCTGCGCGTTGCTGTGCTGTCTCGGCCCATGCCATGAAGGGCAGTACCCACACCTGCTCGCATTGAGGAACTGATGGGAGCCCGCCTGACTGCTGCGTTGCTAGCTGGCCGCGCCGCCGCGGCGCTGAGCAGACGCCTGGGGAGGGGTGGCGGTACCGTCATCGCGGGCCACATCGTCCCTCGGCTCGACCCTCGTGCCCTGCGCCAGATCGCCGCGCGCCTGCCCCTGGGCTGCGTGCTCATCTCCGGCACCAACGGCAAGACCACCACCGCGCGCATGCTCGCCCACATCCTGGCCGGCGCCGGCTTGACCAGCCTGCACAACCGCGCCGGGGCCAACCTGCTCAGCGGGTTGGTCGCCTCGGTGGTCGAGCAGACGACCCTGGCCGGCACTCCCCGGGCCGACATCGGCGTGTTCGAGGTGGACGAGGCCACCCTGCCGGCGGCCCTGGAGGCGCTCTCGGCGCGGGCGATCGTGCTGACCAACATCTTCCGCGACCAGCTCGACCGCTACGGAGAGGTGGCCTATGTCGCCGCGCTGTGGCGCCAGGCCGTGCAGCGGCTGCCCCAGGAGGTCGAGCTGGTGCTCAACGCCGACGACCCGCAGGTCGCTGCGCTGGGCCTGGAGCGGCAGGCGACCACCTTCTTCGGGATTGCAGACCGCGCCCACGGCCAGGCCAGCCTGCCCCATGCCGCCGACGTCCGCCTGTGCCCGTCGTGTGGGGCCGAGCTGGCCTACGAGTGGGCCTACTACGGCCACCTGGGCCACTACCGCTGCCCGGCCTGCGCCTTCGCCCGTCCCTCTCCGCACCTGGCGGCCATCGCCTGCAGCCCGCAGGGCGACAAGGGCAGCGCCGTGCGCGTCCGCACGCCCACCGCCGACCTGAGGCTGCAGCTCCCGCTGCCCGGGCTGTACAACGTCTACAACGCCCTGGCCGCGAGCGCCTGCGCCCTGCGCCTGGGCGTCGAGCCCGCAGTGGTAGTGCGCCAGCTCGAGTCGTTCCACGCCGCCTTCGGTCGGCTGGAGCGCATCCTGGTCGAAGAGCGGCAGCTCTTCCTGGCCCTGGTGAAGAACCCGGTCGGCTGCACCGAGGTCCTGAAGACCGTCCTGGCCGATGGCGAACCGAAGAACGTGGCCATCATGATCAACGATCTCTTCGCCGACGGGACCGACGTCTCGTGGCTGTGGGACGCCGACTTCGAGCTGCTGGCCGGGCGCGTGCGCTTCGTGATCGCCTCGGGGCTGCGGGCCGGGGACATGGCCGTGCGCCTGAAGTACGCCCTGGTGGCGCCCGAGCGGATCGTGGTCGAGCCAGATCCGCGGCTGGCGCTGGAGGCCGCGCTGCAGCGGACCGAGCCCGGCGAGACGATCTACCTGCTGCCCACCTACACTGCCATGCTGGAGGTACGGGAGTTGCTGCAGCGCCAGGGCTACGTGAGCGGCTTCTGGGAGGACTGAGCGTTGCTGAGTGCTGAGTTGAAAGTCCTGAGTGCTGAGTAGGGCTACGTGAGCGGCTTCTGGGAGGACTGAGCGTGGCGGACCGGCAGAACGGAGCGACGGCAGGCGAGCGCAAGCTGGCGATCCTGCACCTGTATCCCTCGCTGATGAACGTCTATGGCGATCGGGGCAACGTCTTCAGCCTGGTCCGGCGCTGCCAGTGGCGAGGCATCGAGGTGGAGGTGCTGGAGGCCGGGCTGGGCGATCGGCTCGACCCGCGCGCCTTCGACCTGGCCTTCTTCGGCGGCGGGCAGGACCACGAGCAGAGCGCGGTGGGCGACGACCTGGTGCGCCTGAAGGCGGAGCCGCTGCGGGAGGCGGTGGAGGCCGGAGCCGCGCTGCTCTCCATCTGTGGGGGCTACCAGCTCCTGGGCCGGTTCTTCCGCACCCGCACGGGCGAGGAGATCCCGGGCATCGGCCTGTTCGATGCCTGGACCGTGGCCGGGCAGCGCCGCCACATCGGCAACGTCGTGCTCCGCTCCAGCCTGGGCGGCGAGGAGCGCACCCTGGTGGGCTTCGAGAATCACAGCGGCAAGACCTACCTGGGGCCCGGCTGCCAGCCCCTGGGCCGAGTGGTGGTGGGCGCCGGCAACAATGGCGAGGATGGGGCCGAGGGCGGCGTGTACAGGAACGCTTTCGGCTGCTACCTCCACGGGCCGCTGCTGCCCAAGAACCCCTGGTTTGCCGACCACCTCATCCGTTGCGCGCTCCAGCGCCGCTACGGGCCGGAGGCCAGCCTGCCTGCCCTGGACGACCGGCTGGAGGAGCTGGCCCACGCCGCCATCGCCCAGCGCGCGCAGAAGCTGCGCCACCAGCGCTCTGGCGCCTGGTGATACCAGACAAGACAGCCTCGCGTCGGTGGCCCGCCCCCCGCATCCGTCGGCAGGGGCAGGGTGTGGGGGGGGGGCGTCCGACGCAACCCCGATCCACCGGCGGTGTAATAT
>JACQUR010000445.1 GCA_016210245.1 Chloroflexota bacterium | reverse complement strand
GCGTGCAGCGTGCAGAGTCAATCTGCACGCTGCACGCTCAAATCTGCACTCCCCCTTGGGTTATAGTTGAGAAAGGGAGGGATGGCGACGATCGGCAAGGGCGCGCAGGTCTTCGGCGCAGCAGCGGATGGGGCGAACGGCACGCCGCCGCGGGTGCTGGTGGTGGAGGACGACTTCCGCATCGCCGTGTTCGTCCAGCGCGCGCTGGCCCAGGCCGGCTATCGGGTCGAACTGGCCGCCGACGGCCTCTCGGCGCTCGCGGCCGCCGAGGCGGCGCCGCCGGACGTGGTGGTGCTGGATGTGATGCTGCCCGGGCTCGACGGGCTGGAGGTCGCGCGGCGCCTGCGAGCCGGCGGGGGCGTGCCGATCCTGATGCTCACCGCGCGCGACGCGGTTGGCGACCGCGTGCAGGGCCTCGACGCCGGGGCCGATGACTACCTGGTCAAGCCCTTCGCCCTGGAGGAGTTGCTGGCCCGCCTGCGCGCGCTGCTGCGCCGCCGCGAGGTCGACGCCGCCGAGCGCCGGCGAGGGGTCCTGGCCTTCGCGGACCTGTGGCTGGACCAGGACACGCGCCAGGCGATGCGCGGCGGGCGGCGGCTGGAGCTGCGCCACAAGGAGTTCGAGCTGCTCGCCCACTTCCTGCGCCACCCGGGGCGGGCGCTCAGCCGCCAGGAGCTCTTCGAGGCGGTCTGGGGCTACGACTTCCTGGGCGACTCGAACGTGATCGAGGTCACGATGGGCCAGTTGCGCCAGAAGCTGGAGGCGGGCGGGGCGCCGCGCCTCATCCACACCGTGCGGTCGGTGGGCTACATCCTGCGCGAGGAGGGCGCTGCGCGGTGAGCCTGGGGCTACGCCTGACGCTGCTCAACGGGCTGGTGCTGCTGCTGGCGATCGGGGCGTTTGCCACCATCGCCTACGCCACCCAGCGGCAGGCCCTGGGGAGCAGCCTGGACGCCTCGCTGCAGGATCAGGCGCGCTGGTTCGGCGACAACGCCAGCCTCGGGTTCGACCGCCCCAGGGGCCGCCCGCCCAGCGTGGTCTTCCCTAATCCGCAGCGATTCGCCGCGCCCGACGTCTTCGTCCAGATCACCACGCGCGACGGCGAGCTGGTGGCCCGCTCGCGCAACCTGGACGAGGACACTCTGCCCAGCAGTCCGGAGATGCTGCGCCGGGCGCTGGCGGGCGAAGAGTGGTTCGCCGATATCGACATGGACGGCCAGCCGCTTCGCCTGTTTGTGGCGCCCCTCCGCATCGCCCGCCCCGTCGATGAAGGCGGCCCGATCGTCGGCATGATCCAGGTGGCCCGCCCGCTGGCGCCGCTGCACAGCACCCTGCGCACCCTGCAGACAACCTTCCTGAGCCTGGGCGCGCTGGGCGTGCTGGCCTCGCTCGGCGTGGGCTGGCTGCTGGCGCGGGCGGCGCTGCGCCCGATCGACCGCCTCGCCGCCACCGCCCACGCCATCGGCGCTGCCCAGGACTTCGGCCGGCGGGTACCCGTCCGACCGGAGCGGCGCGACGAGGTCGGGCGGCTGGCCGAGGAGTTCAACCGGATGCTGGCCCAGCTCCAGGCTGCCTACCAGCAGCTCGAGGCTGCCCTGGCCGTCCAGCGCCGCTTCGTGGCCGACGCCAGCCACGAACTGCGCACCCCGCTCACCTCTCTGCGGGGCAATGTGGAGGTGCTGCGGCGGATGGTCGCCCTGAGCCAGTCCCCGGCTGGCTCCGAGGAGCAGGAGCAACTCCTGGCCGACGTGGCCGCCGAGACGGAGCGGTTGGCGCGGCTGGTGGGCGACCTGCTGCTGCTCGCACGGGCGGACGCTGGCCAGCACCTGGCGCTGGCGCCAACCGAGCTGGGTCCCCTGGTACGCGACGCCTTCCGCGCCGCGCGCTTCCTCCGCGAGGGGGTCCACCTTCGCCTGGGCGACGTGCCGCAGGGAATCTGGGTGGCGGGGGACGCCGACCGGCTCAAGCAGCTCCTGCTGATCCTGCTGGACAACGCGCTGAAGTACACACCGTCGGGCGGGCGCGTGGCGATCGACGCTCGGTCGCTTGCCCGCGCGGGGGCCGACGGCGTCGCCATCCGCGTCGCCGACACCGGCCCCGGCATTCCGTCTGGGGAGCAGGCGCGCATCTTCGAGCGGTTCTACCGGTCCGACTCCGTACGCGGGCATGGTGGCTCGGGCCTGGGCCTGGCCATCGCCCGCTGGATCGTCGACGAGCACCGCGGCGCGATCGAGCTGGACAGCGCGCCCGGACACGGCAGCACCTTCACCGTCTGGCTGCCCACCCTCCCGCCGCCGAGGCTCCGCTCGGACGCGCCGTCCGAGACAGTGCCCCAGGCGCGGGCGCTTGCCGGCTGAGCAAGGGCGAAGCATTGGCCGACGGGCGTGCAAGGCACGCCCGTCGGCCAATGCTTCGCCCCCACCCATCCATACGGCGCGAGTTTATCCAGATTTCAGCTTGCGGGCCCTGGGGGGACGCCCGCGGCGGTGTATCCTGGCTGGCGCCGTCTTGGACTCGACTCAGGAGGAACCACATGCACATCGCGCCAACTCGAGCCGCTCGCCCGGCCATGATGCGCTGGATCTACGGGGTCGCCGCCCTCACGCTGCTCGCCACGGCCTGCGCCAGCTCGGTGGCCGGGTCGGCACCGCCCACGAGCGCCGAAGCGGTGGCCCAACCCGCGCTCGTTGCCGAGGGCGGGTCGCCCGAGGGCGAGTCGCCGAGCCCTCCGGCCCAGGCCCTGCCAGAGACAGCGCCCTCGGGCCAGCCAGCCGCGCCCCGGGTTGAGTCCTCGGCCTCCGCACCCCCGGAGCCGCCTGTGAGGCCCGTCCTTCAGGGCGGCAGCTTCCCTCCCGCGGCCCCCGCGCCCCCGGAGCCGCCGGTGGCGGGGCTCCCCGCCGCCCCGGCCGCGGTCGCGCCGGTCGGTCCCCTGGCAGCGCTGCCCGTGGCCGACGACCCGTGCCAGCGCTCGCCGGGCCCGCTCGCGCCCCGCTCCTTCCGCGCTCCGTTGCCGCCAGCGCCCGTATGGAACCCGCCCGGGCCCAAGCGGGTGGGCCTCCAGGCGGGCCACTGGCTGACGGAGCAGACACCGCCCGAGCTGAGAGGCCTGCAGCACGGAGCGACCGGGGGCGGCAAGCAGGAGTGGGAGGTGAACCTCGAGCTCGCCCAGCGCGCCGCACGCCTGCTCGAGGCGGCCGGGGTCGAGGTGGATATCCTGCCCACCACCGTGCCTCCGCACTACCGAGCCCACGCGTTCGTCTCGATCCACGCCGACGGTGATCTGGCGGGACAGTTGCGCGGGTTCAAGATCGCCCGCCCGGCCTTCAGCTCCATCCCGGAGACGGACGACCAGCTCGTCGCGGCGCTGTACGCCGCCTACGGGCCGGCCACGGGACTGCAGCGCGACGACGAGCACATCAGCCTGCGCATGCGCTACTACTACGCCTTCAACTCACGGCGCTACTGCCATACCGTGGCGCCCGGCGTCCCCCAGGCGATCGTCGAGACCGGCTTCCTCACCAGCGCTGCCGACCGCCAGCTCCTGCTGGGCACCCCGGATCTAGCTGCGCGCGGCATCGCCGAGGGCGTGCTGGCCTTCCTCAACGGGAACACAGAGCCGTAATAATGGTCGCTCGCTGCCGTAGGCGGCGCGCGCCCAGCCAGGCGTTGGCGGCGAGCACCCCCACCAGGAGGAAGAGCTGCCCGGCGCCGAGGAGCGCCGCGGCGCACGCCACCACGGCGGCTACAAGCCCGAACCAGACCTGGTCCCCGTAGCGGTTGGGCGAGGTCGGCGGGTCCGTCAGCATGAAGAACGCCAGGAAGAGCGCGGCCTGGAGGAATGGGGCGCGGAACAGCTCGGCCGCCGCCCGAGGATCCAGGTAGGAGACAAGCGTCCACAGGCCGAAGTAGGCGCCACCGAACGCCAGGAGGAGTGGGAACTTATTCAGCCGGTCCGTGATGAAGGCGCCGCCGAGCAGCAGCACGGCGAGCCACGGCCACGGCACGTTGGCTAGTGCCCCCCACCAACTCTCGCCGCTGCCAAACGCGACGCCGACAAAGAGCAGACCGAGCGCCGCAGGATTGAAGAGATGCTCGCGTTCGGTTCGGATGAGCTGCTTCCCGAGAATCCCGGCGCTGCTTGCGAGCATGCCGACGTACCACGGCGCACCGGGGGCGAGGATCATCGCGACGATCAGGCCCGTGAGCAGGGCACTCGTCGGCACCTGCCACCGCCTCGTCTCCGCGCGCATGAATGGCAGGTCCACCAGGCAGGCGGCGAGCACCGCGCCCAGGACGTGCAGCGCCAGCGTCGCCCGGGAGCCCTCGGCGGGGCCGGCGATCGCCAGCAGGGCCAGGAACACGACGAGCACCTGCCCCTTGGGCGTGCGCAGGAACAGCGTCGTCCGTCGCTCGGCGGCGACGCTGATGAGCTGGTTCAAGGGCGTGACGTTTGATAGCAGGAGGCTCATGCTGGTTCTCCGAATTCGCCTGGCGTGGTGCAGATGGTGCAGTCGGGCAGCAGCAGCAGCCCGGCCACGCCATGCTGTTCCAGGAGCCGGAGCCCCCGCTCGCGGCCGAGGAGCATGGCCGCCGTCGAGAGCCCGTCGGCCGCCAGCGCCGTCGGTGCCAGGACCGAGACGCTCACGAGCGGCTCCTCGGTCGGCGAACGCCCGGTCCGCGCGTCGAGGATGTGGGGCGTGCCGTCCGGCGCCCGCCGTTCGTAGTCGCCGGACGTGCAGATAGCCGCGTCCGTCACGGCGATCGTCCGCACGATCAACCCTTCGGCACGCGGGTGCTGGATGCCGACGTGCCAGGACTCGCCGGCCGCGTTGCGCCCATGCACGTACAGGTCGCCGCCCGCCTCCACGCTGAAGTCGTGGTAGGCGTGCAGCTCCTGGGCGGCGAGGTCGATGGCGAGCCCCTTGGCGACGGCGCCGAGGTCCAGCACCAGGGCCCGGCGCAGCGTGATGCTCCCTGTGCGGCGGTCCACCCGGACGTCACGGTAGCTGGCCGGGCCCTCGCCGACGCCGGAGGCGCTCGTCGCGCCCGTGCGGTAGCTCCGGTCGAAGCCGTGCTGCTCCAGTACCCCGCCGACCGTCGGGTCGAAGGCGCCGTCGGTCAGGCGCGCCAGCTCCAGCGCGAACGCCACCACCTCCAGCAGCAGCGGGCTCACCTGCACCGGCCGCCCCGCCTGGAGGGCAAGACGCATCACCTCGCTGTCCGGCTCGAACCGACTGCAGGCGCGCTCGACGGCCGCGAACCAGCCCAGCGCGCGCCGCGCCACCGCGTCAACCCGCTCCGGGGGCTCGACTGAAACCACCTGGACCGTCACCCACGTATCCATGGCGACGGTCGTCACCCGGTGGACCTCACGCACTCCACGCCCTCGCCCGGCGTGCTCTCGAGGTGCCATGCCTACTGGGCCCTGACCAGCGCCTGCTGAACGGCGGTGCGGAAAGCGAGTGCGCTGTAGGTCGCGCCGCTCACCAGGTCCACCTGGGCGCTCTGCCGCGCGACCACCCGGCCGGGCAGGGCCGCGATCCGGGAGACCGGGTACCTGGTGGTGGCGCGGGTGATGGTGACCTCCGCGATCCGTCCGCTCTGGATGGTGACTCGTACTTCGACATCGCCGAACCGGCTCTGGCCCGACCCGGTGTACGTGCCGTCCTTGTAGCTGGCTGTCGTGGGCGCGGGATTGCTGGTCGAGGGTGTCGGCACCACCGTCGGTGCGGCCAGGCGGGGAGCGGGCGGGCTTGCCCGGGATGGAGACGACCGGCGGTCCTCGCCCCGTCCCGCGGGGCTCCTCCGTTCGTCGCCTCGCGTCCGCCCCGCGAAGGGCTGGAGCGTCGGCGTGGGCGACGGGGGCAGCGTGGGCCGCGCTGCGATGGCGACGACCGCGGCGTTCCTCTCAGCCGAGGCGAGGCTCGCGTCCGCCGCCTGTGTGTGCAGGTAGCCCGCCGCGTAGACCGCGGCAATCGCCGCGGCGCTCAGCGCGACGAGCCCCCGGTGCATTCTATGCTTGGCCATGGTTGCGGTGGTCCTTTCGGTCCAGGTCAGATCCCACACGAGCGTGCGCGTATCGCCGGGCGGAGGCGACAGCGCGTGCCCCGAACGACCCCGGGGAGGTGCGCGTGGCGCGAAGTGCGCGCTTCCATAGACACTATATCAAGCGCTGGCGGACGCACAGCGCCCGGCGGTTGAAATCTGCCTAAAACGTTGCACGGGTGGTGCAGTCGTAGAGTTGCTGGCCGCCCTGCCCGCCGTAGACTGATGGGTCGACAGGCGCGCAGTTGGCTTGCACCCACCGGGTCCGCTCGCTGCCACCCCTGCCGAACCCGCCCCTGCCGCCGCCGAGCACGAAGCGCAGGTCCCCAGAGGCGACCAGCGCCTGGAGCTGCGCCGTGGTCGGCGCGGGGTCGCTGCCCGAGAAGCCGCCCATGGCCATGACCGGCTGGCCCGTGGCGAGGATCTGGGGCGCCGCGCTGTTGGCGCCGTCGACGGCGACCAGGTAGGCGGCGGAGCCACGGTGCTGTTCCAGGTAGGCGATCAACGCCGGGCTGGCCGGCTGCCGCTCACCTGGCGCTCCTGGCGGGCCCATGCCTCCCCCGGGCGCGAAGGCGTCGGCTCCCGATGGGGCCTGGAAGGGCATCCCGGGCGGCATCCCGCCGGGCAGGCCGCTGCCATTTGCGTCCGCGTTCCGCGGGACCTGCCCGGCGCGGG
Organism: Chloroflexota bacterium; assembly: GCA_016210245.1. GTDB lineage: Bacteria > Chloroflexota > UBA6077 > UBA6077 > JACQUR01 > JACQUR01. Next base: position 11,194 of record JACQUR010000445.1, on the reverse strand, counting down.
GGAAGCCCCGAGCGCCGGGGGGTGCGGCGCCCCCGGCAAAGCCCGGCGGCGGACCGCCCGCGAGGTCTGGGCGGCCTCCGCCGAAGCCAGAGGCGCCAGCGTCCATCGGGCCGGCGGCGGGGATAACCCCGAGCGCGCCGTTCTGCAGCGGCGTTGACGCCCAGGCCGTCGGCCCGGCCAGCACGGCTACCAGGCCGAGCGCCAGCGCCGTGCGAGCCGCGAGGCGGCCCGTGCCGGAGGCGACCAGGCGGCCGGCCAGCAAGCCCACGATGGCGAGCGCGGCAGCGGCGAGCACGACCGGACGCAGCCAGGGCAGCCAGGCGCTCCGGCTCAGCAGGGCGATCGCCCACGCGGCGGTGGCGCCGAGCGAGGCCGGCAGCAGCCAGGCCGTGCGCCAGCCTCGGCGGTACAGGTCCCACAGCGCCGCGATCCCCGGCCCGCACAGCGCGGCGATCGCGGGCGCCATGTCGACGGTGTAGTAGGGGTGGAAGATGCCTTCGGCGAAGCTGAACACCAGGAAGTGCGTGGCCAGCCAGCCGCCCCACAGCAGGTACCAGGCGCGGACGCCGTCGGTCCGGGGCTGCCTCCGGCGCGCGATCAGGCCGGCGAGCAGAGACGCAGCAGCCAGCGGGAGCAGCCAACTGATCTGCCCGCCCACCTGGGCATTGAACAGGCGCAGCCAGCCCGCCTGGCCGCCGAAGCCCGGTCCGCCGAAGCCAGATCCACCAGGGCCCGGCCCGCCGAAGCCCGGCCCGCCAGGGCCGGGCTCGCCACCCGGCAGGGGGCCTCCAGGCGATCCGGGCATCCAGCCGCGCCCGAGGATGCGGGCGAGGCCGTTGTAGCCCAGCACGAGCTCCAGCACGCTGTTGTCGGTGCTGCCGCCGATGTAGGGTCGCTGGCTGGCGGGGATCGCGTCGACGACGAGCATCCAGGAGGCAGACACGACGGCCAGCACCACGCCCGCGGCGGCGAGGTACCCGATCCGTCGGCGCAGACTGCCAGGGGCCAGCGCCAGATAGGTCAGCACGAAGCTCGGCACCACCAGGTAGGCTTGCAGCATCTTGGTGTTGAAGCCCAGGCCGACGAGCGCGGCGCCCACCAGCAGCGGCCGCAGGCGCCCGCTGCGCAGGCCGTTCAGCGTACCCCACGCGCCGCCGACCAGCAGCAGGACGAGCGCGGCGTCGGGCAGGTTGTCGCGAGCGATGGCGACGGTGATGGGCGTCAGCACCAGCACCAGGGCGGCGAGGGTCGCCGCGAGGGCGCCGAAGGTCCGGCGCGTCAGGTGGTAGAGCGCAAGCACGGTAGCCACGCCAGCGGCTGCCTGCGGGAGCAGGATGCTCCAGGAGCTGAAGCCGAAGACGCGCGCCGAGAGGGCCTGCACCCAGAAGGCAAAGGGCGGCTTGTCGACAGTGATGAAGCCCAGGGCATCGATGGAGCCGAAGAAGAAGGCTTTCCAGCTCTGGGCCATGCTGAGCACGGCCGCGGCGTAGTACTCGTTGGCGTAGCCGTTCCGCGCGAGCCCCCAGGTGTAGAAGAAGACGGCGAGCGCCGCCACAGCCACGAGCGCCGCGCGCGACCAGAAGCGCGGCGGGGGGAAGGACGAAGGCCTCTGCCACCGGGGCAGCGTCTGCCCGAGGAGGCCGCTCTGCTCGAAGGGTGGCGTGGGGAGCGCCTCGGCCCTGGCCGAGCCAATGCCCCGTTCAAGCGTGGTAGCCATGCGCAGCTCCTTGCAGGGATTGGGGCGAGAGTGCCGCGCCGGACGAGCGAAACACGAAGCACTCGCCGCTCAGGAAGTTGACGGCCTTGCCCCTTCTTCGAGTTTACGGGGCTTCAATAGGGCCGCACGTCAGGGCCTCCCATCCAGTGCGGCCCATCTTCAGTATGGGCTGCCAGTACTAACAGAGCGTTGGCCGGACGTTAACGCCCGGCTAACGCCGCCGCACCTCGGCACGGGCAAAGTGCGAAGCTCAATACCGCGTCTGGGCATCGAACCGGTACAGGTCGTAGCGGTCCATGAGCTGGGTCAGCTTCTGGGCGTAGCTCGGGTCGGTGGCGTAGCCGGCACGGGCGATCTCGCGCGCGAAGGCCTTGGGATCGGCGCTGACGGCCATCGCCCGCGCGTAGCGCCAGTTCTCGATGAACAGCCGCCCGTGGTCCGTGAACGACTCGGCGACGGAGTAGTAGGCGCGGAAGGGCGCGCGGACGGTGATGCTCCGGCCCTGCAGCACCTCCCACGTGTTCATCCAGACCACTCCGGCCGAGCCGGGCTTCCCGCTCCCTTTGATGCCGAAGAAGTTGTTCGCCTGCCGCGCGAGGCGGCTCGCTCCCCAGGCGCTCTCCAGGGCCGCCTGCGCCAGGGTGACGCTGGCGGGCACGCCCGTGCTCTGCATTGACTCGATCGCGGCCGCGGCGTAGGTCTCGAAGAACTGCTCCTGCTTGCTGCTCGCCACGCTGGTGGCCGCAGGCGCCGGCAAGGGTTCGGAGCGTGCAGCCGCGGCGGGGTCCGCGGTTACGCCCAGAAGGTGAGCTGCGGCGAGCGCGGAGTACAGGAACGCGAGCCCGCCGACGGTGTGCGTGCGCATGGCATCTCCTTCGGCCGGCGGGCTCACGTCCCGCGACGGCCCGCGCAGAGTACGCTGTCGCGCCGGCACACTCAAGTGGTAGAAGGTGAAATCCTCCTGAAATCCAGGACACCGCGATTACTGATCGGTGCCTGAAGATCTCGGCATCAGTGTGGGCCTGTAGCGGGGGGGGCAGCCACAGGGGGCTGCCCCTACATGCAACCTCCGTAGGGGCAGCCCCCTGTGGCTGCCCCCCCGCTACACTCCTGCGCCGGTAACGAGGTGAAGATGCTTATGCGACCTACTCGTACCGCAACGCATCGATGGGGTTGAGCCTGGAGGCGCGCATGGCCGGGTAGATGCCGAAGAACAGGCCGACCGCGGCCGAGACGCAGAAGGCCAGGACCACGGCATCGGCCGAGACGACCGTCTGCAAGGCCTGGGCCGCTCCCCCGGCCCCGGGCACACTGATGGTAGAGATGAGCCGGGACACGCCCGCGCCCAGCCCCACGCCCGCGGCGCCACCGGCCAGACTCACCACTACCGACTCGACCAGGAACTGCAGCAGGATGTCCTGCCGCCGTGCGCCCACGGCCTTGCGAATGCCGATCTCCCGCGTCCGCTCGGTCACGGAGACCAGCATGATATTCATGATTCCGATCCCGCCCACCACCAGCGAGATGCCGGCGATGGCGCCCAGGAGCAGGGTGAAGGTGCCAGCGATCTGGGAGAAGGTCTGCAGGAAGTCCTCCTGGGTCTGGACGACGAAGTCGTCCTGGGCCGAGCGGTGCCGCTGGCGTAGGATCTCCCCGATCTCCTCCACCGCCGCCCGGACGTCGTTCTCGCCTGTGGCCTGGACGTTGATGCTGGCCACGCGCAGCCCGCCCTGGCGCCCCCGCTGCATGAACAGGCGCGCCTGGAGGGTGGTGAGGGGCACCAGCACCTGGTCGTCCTGGTTGCCGAAGCCGGTCCCACCTTTCGACTCCAGCACTCCGATGACCCGGAAGCTCACCCCCGCTCGAGCCATCCCCGAATTGATCCGAACTGTCTGGCCAATGGGGTCGCTGTCCATAAACAGGTTCTGCGCCACGGTGGCGCCCAGCACCGCCACAGCGGCGCGGGCGTCGAGCTGCTGCTGAGTGAAGAACTCGCCCGCCGCCACGCGGGTGTTGCGCACGTCGGCGTACGCAGGCGTGACGCCGGTGAAGCGCGTGGACCAGTTGCGGCCCTGGGCCACCACCTGGCCCCCCGCGCCCATCTCTGGCGCGACGGCCAGCACGTGGGGCGCCAGGGGCGAGCTGGCCAGCGCCTCGGCGTCGTCCAGGGTGAGGCTCTGGGCCGTGCCCTGGCCGCCCCGGACCCCACCCTCCTGGGTCGAGCCGGGCCGAATGAAGATCAGGTTGGTGCCCATCCCCTGGATCTGCGCGGTGATCTGCTCCTGGGCTCCCCGCCCGATGGACATCAGAGCGATCACCGCGGCCACCCCGATGATCATGCCCAGCATGGTGAGCGCCGTGCGCAGCTTGTTCGCGGTCAGCGCTCCCAGGGCTACGCGGAAGCTTGCGGCCAACTGCACGCTGCCACCTCCTGAGTTTCGGTCGAGGCAGGACCCGCTGTGGGCGCTGCTGGACGGGCCGAGGCCGGGAGGGCGATCCGCCGCTGTGCCTCGGGCACCGCCTCGTCCGAGGTGATGCGCCCGTCGCGGATATGGACGATGCGGCGGGTGTGGAGGGCGATGTCCGGCTCGTGGGTGACGAACAGCACGGTGATACCCCGCTCCTGGTTGAGCTGCTGCAAGAGGCCCATGATCTCCTCGCTGGTGTGGCTGTCCAGGGCGCCAGTGGGCTCATCGGCCAGGATCAGGCTGGGCTGTGTGACCAGGGCGCGAGCGATGGCGACCCGCTGCTGCTGTCCGCCGGACAGCTCAGTGGGGCGGTGGTGGACCCGCTCGGCCAGGCCCACCGAGGCCAGCGCCGCCAGGGCCCGCTCGCGCCGTTGCCGGGCGCCCGCGTAGATGAGCGGCACCTCCACCTGCTCCACCGCGCGCATCCTGGGCAGCAGGTTGAAGCTCTGGAACACGAAGCCGATCTTGCGGTTGCGGATGGCGGCCAACTGGTCGTCGCTCAGGCCCGCCACCTGCTGGCCATCCAGTTCGTAGCTTCCGCTGGTGGGCACGTCCAGGCAGCCCAGGATGTTCATCAAGGTGGACTTGCCGGAGCCCGAGGGCCCCATGATGGCCACCAGTTCGCCATCAGCGATCTCCAGGTCCACGCCCTGGAGGGCCGGCACTTCCACATTGCCGAGGCGGTAGATCTTGTGCAGGTTCGTGATACGAATCATCGTCGTCAGAGGTTTGAGGTTGAAGGTTGAAGGTTGGAGATCCAACCTTCAACCTACAACCTCCAACCTCTGTCACCTCATTCTTGTCGTCCAATCGAATCCAATCGTCGGGTCGTCGTAGGGGATGCGCAGCTCGTCTCGCGGGTTGTACACCCGGGTGGTGTGGTAGACCAGCAGCAGGGGCTGGGTGCCCAGCACCCGGTAGCCGTGGGCAACCCCGGCCGGGATGGCCAGCAACTGGCGATTGTGCTCGCCCAGGTAGAACACCTCCGTCTGCCCGCGCGTTGGCGAGGCCTCGCGCAGATCGTGGAGCACGACCTGTCCCATCCCGGCCGCCACAAACCACAGGTCATCCTGCTCGCGGTGCCAGTGAAAGGCTTTGATCACCCCCGGGTAGGTGATGGAGTAGTTGGACTGGCCGAAGCGGTGGTAGAACGGATCGTCCTCCCGCACCAGCTCCATGAAGGTGCCCCGGTCATCGCAGTGGACGAGCAGGGGCTTCAGCACCACGCCTTCGATCATCGCTCCCTCGCTCACTTCGGGTAGTTTACCCTCCCTTCGGCCCCACGAAGACCTTCTGCACCGGCTGCTGGCCACCGATCCCGCCAAACCCGGTGTTGAGCCGAGGCGCCGCGGCGGTCGTCCCCGGCACGAGCACTTGCTCGCCCTCGCGCAGCCCGTCGGCTATCTCGACACTCTGGTCGCTGCTCAGGCCTGTGCGCACGGGCCGCTGCTCCGGCTTGCCCTCGGGGCCCAGCACCTCCACATACTGCTCCCGCCCCCGGCGCTGGACCGCCCGCAGCGGGACCACCAGCGCGTTGGCCCGCTCGTCCAGGACGATCGTCACCGAGGCGCTGAGGCCGGCTGGCAGGGTCGCGCCCTGGGGCTCGATGCTGATCGAGACCGGGTAGCTCACGACTCCCTGCTGCAGGACGCCGCTGGGCGCCACCGCGGTGACGCGCCCGTTGAAGCGCCGCTCGGGCACCGCGTCGAAGGTGACCATGGCCCGTTTGCCGACCTGCATCTTGGCCACGTCTACCTCGTCGACGTTGGCATCCACCTTCACCGCGCTGGGATCGACCAGCGTCACCGCGGCCGCGCTGCCACCCACCTGCTCGCCCAGGTTGACCGCGAGGGCGGACACCACCCCCTTGAACGGCGCGGCCAGGGTGGTGTTGGCCAGATCGAGCTGCGCCTGGTCGACGGTGAGCTGCGCACCTGTCACTCCCTCCATCGCCAGCGCCAGGGCTGATGCCGTCGGCCCGGCCTTCTTGGCCGCGAGCTGGGCCTCGGCGCTCTTGATACTGCTCTCGGCCGCGGCCAGGTCGGCCTTCTTCGGCCCGGCGCGTACCTCCGCGAGCTTGGCCTCGGCGCTGGCCACCGCGGCCCGCGCGGAGTCCACCTGCCCCTGCGCGCTGGCCAGGTCGGCCGGATCTGCGTTGACGAGCTGGTCCAGCTTGGTCTGGGCGCTCGCCAGGTTGGCCTCGGCGTTGGCCACACTCGCCTGAGCTGCCTGCACGTCCGCCGCGCTCGGGTGCAGCAGAGTGTCCAGCTTGGCCTGGGCGTTCTTGTAGTTGACCTGGGCCGAGGTCAGCGCCGAGCGCGCCGCCTCCACGTCGGCCGGGAGCGGGCCGGCCTTGAGCTGGGCCAGTCGCGCCTGGGCGCTGCCCAGGTCGCCCTGGGCGCTGTCCAGCGACGCTTTGGCCGAGTCCACGGCCGACTGCGCCGCCTGGAGGTCGGCCGGCAGCGGCTGGCTCTGCAGATCGCGCAGTTTCCTGACCGCCTCTTCGTGGTCGGCTCGTGCTCTGGCTTCGTCGCTCTTGGCCTTGAGCAGTTGCTGGTATGGAGACAGCGTCGAGGTGAGATCCGGGCTGGCCTCGACGTTCGTCCGGTTGTTCTCGGCGTTGGCGAGCGTTACTTGTGCCGCGTCCACGGCCGCTTGAGCTGCGACCAGTTCCTCTTTTGTGGGTCCCTGCTTCACCTGGGCCAGCTTGGTCTGGCTGACCAGGTAGTTCGACTTGGCGGAGTCGATTCTCGCCCTGGCCGAGTCCACAGCGGCCTGGGCTGCCACCAGGTCGGCCGCCGTGGCGCCCGCGGCCACCTGGTCGAGCCTGGCCTGCGCGCTCCTGGTCGCGTCGATCGCCTGGGCGACTGCCGCCTCGGCGGTGCTGATGTCCTGCTGCGCCGGGTGGGTGAGCTGGTCGAGCTTCTGGCGGGCGCTCTCCAGTCCCTGCTGAGCCGCTTGCACCGCGGCCTGGGCCGTCTGCACCTCGGCCTCGTTCGGCTGCTGGAGGGCGTCCACTTTGGCCTGCGCGCCCGCGTAGTTCGCCTGGGCGGAGGTCAGGGCGGCCTGGGCGCTCTGGACCTCGGCCGCGGTGGCGCCCGCCGCCACGTCGGCCCGCCTGGCCTGTGCCGCCTGGACCGACGCCTCGGCGGACGCGATGTCCTCCTCCGTCGCTCCTTCCTTCAATTGGTCGACTCTCAACTGGGCCGTGCGCAGGTTGGACTGCGCCTGCTGGAGCTTGAGCTTGAGTTGTGTGTCGTCCAGCCGGGCCAGCGCCTGGCCGGCCTCGACCGCGTCGCCCACCTGCACCAGCACGTCTCTGGCCGTGCCCGCGGCGCCGAAGCTGAGCTTGGCCTGCCGCACCGCGCTCACCGTCCCGCTGGCGGTGACGGTCTGAGCGATGCTCCCTCGCTGGACGGCTATTGGCTGGCCCGGTAGGGCGGCTGGAGCCGCAGTGAAGCGCGTGTAGGCGATGTAGCCGGCCGCTCCCAGGCCGATCACCGCGACTGCCAGGGCCAGTCCGCGCCACGGACCGAGAGCGAACGCGCGCCCGGGCAGCCTGAGAGGAGTATCGAGTTCCAAGTGGTGCCTCCCGTCTTGCCGCTGCTGAGACCAAGTATGAGCGAGCCGTACTAAGGCCGCGTTAGGCGCATGTTAACGCGATGCTAAACCCCAGCGCACCCCGGCCCCCCGGCGTCCACACCAGCCAGGCGGCCGCGAGCCGGCACCGGGTACCGCGCCATCACGATCGTAGCTCACCCGTCGTCGGCTACCGTCTCAAGGGTACCACGGAAATCCAGCTCCAGCCGCGCTACACGCTTTCTTAGAAACCCGTTAGCAGTTTGATAACAACTCTCGGCTACACTATCCTTCATGCATGCATGAGTGGCCGGCGCATACCTGTCGGCCGTGCCCCCTGGCCCATCTTGCTCCCTGCGGAGGAACGTCGTGCGCCGATCACATGGCATGTGGTTGCCTGTCCTCGTCCTCGCTCTGGCGGCCCTGGGGCTGTTCGCTGCTGGCTGTACCAGCCAGGCCAGCGCTCAGCAGGGCGGTCCGCCCCAGGCCCGCCAGCGCCCCGCCGTACCCGTGTCGATCGCCCAGGTGCGGCGGGGCGCGATCGACTCCGTGCTTACCTATTCGGGCACGATCCAGAGCGGAGCCCAGGTGAACGTGGTGTCCCGCAGCAGCGGGGTGATCGACCAGTTGCTGGTCGACGTGGGCAGCCAGGTCAAGAAGGGCGATCGGCTGGCGGTGCTGGAGCGCTCGACGCTGGAGGCGCAGGTGCGACAGGCCGAGGCGAACCTGGCCAACGCGCGCTTCCGCCTGGCGGCTATGGAGAAGGGGCCGAAACAGGAGGACGTGGATGCCGCCCAGGCGCAGTTGGAGGCGGCGCGGATCAGGCTGAAGGCGATGCGCGGCGGCGGCCGGGCGGAGGACATCGCCTCCGCTCAGGCGGCGCTCGACGCGGCCCAGGCGAAGCTGGCCCAGGTGCAGCGTGGCCCCACCCCGTCAGACCTGCAGGCGGCTCAGAGCGCGGTGGACACGGCCCAGGCGAACCTGCGCGCAGTCCAGGCCCGGTTGGCGCAGGTCAAGCAGGGGGCGACGGCGGCTGACGTGCAGGCTGCCCAGAGCGCGGTCGAGAGCGACAGGGCGCAACTGGCCTCGGCCGAGGCCGCGGCCACGAACGTGAGCGGCTCCACTGCAGCCGACGTGCGATCCGCCGAGGGACAGGTGGAGATCGACCGGGCCTCGCTGGCCGCGGCCGAGGCGACCCTGAAGCAACTGGGCAATCCCATCCAGGCGGACGTGGAGACGGCGCGCTCGGCGCTGGCGACGGCCCAGTCGCAGCTCGAGACCGCCCGGCGGCAGCGCTTCATCGACAACGATGGCACCAAGGTCGGGGGCACCACCTCGGCATGCACCAAGGATGACGGCGGTTCGCGCACGAACTCGGACCAGTGCGATGCCATCCTCAGAGCCGATGAAGCCGCGGCGGTCGCCGCGGAGGCGGCCGTGACCGCGGCCCAGGAGAAACTCGACCTGCTGACCGGCGGCGGGGCCACCGCGCCGAGGCGCTCGGCCGAGGCCGCGGTCGTGCAGGCGCAGCAGCGCCTGGCGGCGGACCAGGTCCGGCTGGAGGCGATCCGCAGCGGCACGGTGAGCGCGCAGAAGGCCGCCGCGCAGAGCGCGCTGGTGGCGGCGCGCGAGAAGCTGAAGGCGGACCAGGCCCGCCTGGACCAGCTCAAGGCGAGCCCGACCGACTCCGACCTGCAGGCCGCGCAGACGGCGGTGGATTCCGCCCAGGCGACGCTGCGCGCGGCGCAGGCTCGCCTGGAGCAACTGCAGACCGGGCCGACCGACGAAGACCTGACGATCGCCCAGGCGGCGGTGGACCAGGCCAGCCAGACACTGGCGGTGCGCCAGGCGCCCTTCACCGAGGCCGACCTGCAGATCCAGGAGCAGACGGTCGCTCAGCTCGACGCTCAACTGCGCTCGCGCATGGCGCCCTATAGCGACCTGGACCTCGAGCAGGCGCGCGCCTCCATGGCCGCGGCCCAGGCGGCGCTGGACGTGGCGCGGGCCAACCTGGACGCGGCCACGGTGGTCGCCCCCTTTGACGGGGTCGTCACTGCGCGCAACCTGACCGTTGGCGCCCTGGCCTCGCCCCAGACGCCGATCGTGAGCTTGATGAGCGGCGAGCTGGAGCTGACCTTCAATGTCGAGGAGCGCCAGGTGGCCAGGGTCCAGCCCGGCCAGTCGGTCACGCTCAGCGTTCCGTCCTCTCCAGAGGAGCGGTTCGAGGCGAAGGTGCGCGGGGTTGCTCCGTCCGGCGACCCGCGCAATCACACCTTCCAGGTCAAGGTGCAGCCGAGCGCACCGGCCGGCAAGCTGCTGCCGGGCATGTTCGCGGAACTGAGGGTGATCGCGGAGCGGCGGGAGAACGCGCTGCTGATCCCCAAGGACGCGGTGGTGCGGCGAGTCGACAAGGCTTCGGTGTTCGTGGCGCAGGATGGCCGCGCCCAGGAGGTGGCGGTGAAGCTCGGCCTGGTCGACGACACCTCCTACGAGGTGCTGGAGGGGCTGGCGCCGGATGCGCAAGTCATCACCCTGGGGCAGGGCGTGCTGGTGGATGGCGACGCGATCCGTCCGCTGGGCGCCGCGAACGAAGGCAGCCCCGGGGGCGGGGCGCGACCCGGCCAGGGGCAGTTCCAGGGCAAGCCGGGCCAGAAGCCCGAGGGGGGCCAGTTCCAGGGCAAGCCAGGCCAGGGACAGCGGAGCGGCCAGCAAGGCGGGCCGCAGCCCACCGCTGCGCCGGCCGGCCAGTGAGGCCGGACCTAACCCCCCAGCCCCCTTCCCTGCCAGGGAAGGGGGAGCCGTAGGGGCGCAAGCCTTGCGCCCAGGCCCCCCGCCCCGTGTCGGGGAAGGGGGGGACGTAGGGGCGCGAGCCTTGCGCCCCTACTCCCCCATCCAGGAACAGGACTGGTGCCTGCTCCACCTGGCGGACGTAGGGGCGCGAGCCTTGCGCCCCTACTCCCCTCCCCTGGCAGGGGAGGGGCCGGGGGAGAGGTCCGGCCCCCGCGGTTGCTTAGACCAGACTCTCGGAGGACACAACCATGGGTCTGACGCGTGTCGCGATTACTCGTCCACTGGCGATGCTGATGTTCATCATTGGCGTGGTGTTGCTGGGCGGACTGGCCTACAGCAAGATGCAGGTCGATCGCATGCCCAACATCAGCCTCAACTTCGTCAGCGTGGGCGTGCCCTACCCCGGCGCCTCGCCTGAGGATGTAGAGCAGCTCGTCCTGCGCCCGCTGGAGGCGGCGGTTTCCGGCCTGCCCGGCATCTTCTCCATTAGCGCCTCGGCCTCCGAGGGGCGTGGGAATGTCAACCTGCAACTGGTGGAGGGCGCCAACGCCGACAAGGTGGCGCTGGACGTGGCGCGGGCCGTCGAGCGGATCCGCAACCGCCTGCCGGCGGATGCGGGGACGCCGACTGTCAACAAGGC
>JACQUR010000427.1 GCA_016210245.1 Chloroflexota bacterium | reverse complement strand
GCTGGGGCTGCGCGGCATCCCCGCCGAGGCGGTGGAGATCGCCGTGGCGCGTGACCTGGCGCTGGCCCGGCTCACCGGCGCCCGCCTGCACCTGGCTCACCTGAGCACCGCGCCCGCGGCCGAGCTGGTCCGCCAGGCGAAGGCCCAGGGCGTGCGCGTGACGGCCGAGGTAACCCCCCACCACCTGGTGCTGACTGAGCGGCTGGTCGCTGGAAGCGCCGCTGCCTGTTACAATACGCTCGCCAAGGTGAGTCCGCCTCTCCGTGAGCCGGCCGATGTGGCCGCGCTGCGCCGCGCGGTGCGCGACGGCACTATCGACGCCGTTGCCACCGACCACACTCCCCATCGGCTACAGGACAAGGAGGGCGAGTTCGGGCTGGCCAGCTTTGGCATTGCGGGCCTGGAGACGGCCCTGGGATTGGTGCTGGGCGTGGTCACGGACGGAGATCTCACCCTCACGCAGGCGGTGGCGGCGCTCACCATCGGGCCGGCGCGCGCCTTCGGGCTGCGGTGTGGAACGCTCTCGCCGGGCGCCGCAGCCGACGTGGTCGTCTTCGATCCAGACCAGCGTTGGGTGGTGGACGTGGCGCGCTTCCGCTCGAAAGCGCGCAACAATCCGCTTCACGGCCAGACCCTGCGCGGGCGCGTGCGCGCGACCATCGTGGGCGGCCAGGTGGTGTTCGAAGGGGAAGGCTAGTGGCACGGGAAGCGGCGCTGGTGCTGGAGGACGGCTCGGCTTACCTCGGCCAGTCCTTTGGCGCCGAGCGCGAGATCGAGGCGGAGGTGGTGTTCAATACCAGCATGACCGGGTACCAGGAGGTTTGCACGGACCCCTCCTACCGCGGCCAGATGGTGGCCATGACCCACCCCCAGATCGGCAACTACGGCGTCTCGCCCGCCGCGGCCGAGTCGACCCGCCCGTGGGTGGAGGCACTGATCGTGCGCGACCTGGCCCCCGTGTATCACCACTGGGAGGCGACCGGCGGGCTGCACGAGTACCTGGCGCGCTGGGGCGTGCCCGGCCTGGAGGGGGTGGACACCCGCGCGCTGACCCGGCGACTGCGCCGCACCGGCTCGCTTCGGGGGGTGCTCCGCCTCGCCGGGCGCCACGGCTTCCTGCCCGGTGACCTGGAACCGTACGTACGGGAGGCGCGGGCCATGCCCTCGCTCTCCGAGCGCGACGTGATCTCGGAGGTGAGCGGAGCCGGGCAGGGGCTACCTGACTCTGGTGGCACAGGCCGCTGGCCTGTGCAGACGGCCCCGGAGGCCGGCCCGAGCCGGGCGCGCATCGTGATAGTCGACTGCGGCCTCAAGCACAATATTGCGCGCTCGCTGGCGCGGCGCGGGGTGGAGGTGGTGGTGCTGCCCTGGCAGGCAGGGGCGGAGGCCATCCTGGCCCAGCGGCCGGATGGAGTCGTGGTTTCGAACGGCCCGGGCGACCCGGCGCGGTTGGACGGCCTGGTGGCCGACGTGCAGCGCCTGCTCGAGAGCGGCGTGCCGCTGATGGGCATCTGCCTGGGCCACCAGGTGCTGGGGCGGGCCATCGGCGCCACCACCAGCCGCCTGCCCTACGGCCACCACGGGGGCAACCACCCGGTCAAAGACCTGGACAGCGGGCGCGTGTACATCACCACCCAGAACCACGAGTTCCGGGTCGACGCCGCGTCCATCCCTCCAGACAGCGGGTTCCGCGTCAGCCACCTCAACCTGAACGACGGCTCGGTCGAGGGCCTGGCCCACCGGGAGTTGCCCGTGTTCTCGGTGCAATTCCATCCCGAAGGCTATCCCGGCCCCCAGGACAACCAGCCGTTGTTCGATCAGTTTCTGGAGTTGGTGTCGGCGCATACGACAGGGGGTGTGTGATGGACGAGGGGCCGAAGGTCCAGATCAGGGTTGCCCGGGTGCGGCGCCGGTGTCCCCTGGGCCACAAGGTTGGCGATAGCTGGGAGATGGGGGCAACCACGCCCGAGGGCATCTGCATGTACGCCTTCCTGGCCATCGCGCCGGCCTGGAGCGCGCTCCGCACCGGCGGGCGGTTCGGCTGGGAGGAGGACCCGGACGTCGTACACTTTGCCTGCCCCGACCAGGGTGAGGTGGTGTTCGAGTTGCGGCGGGTTGACGAGGCGGCGGTAGAGCAGGAGGCGGCGGCAGCCGTGGAGCAAGAGGCAGCGCCGGGCCAGGTGGCCGATGGGTAAGCCCCACAAAGTCCTGGTCATCGGGTCCGGCCCGATCGTCATCGGGCAGGCAGCGGAGTTCGACTACGCCGGCACGCAGGCGTGCAAGGCGCTGCGCGAGGAGGGGCTGGAAACCGTCCTGGTCAACTCCAACCCGGCCACCATCATGACCGACGAGGACATCGCGGACACGGTCTACGTCGAGCCGCTGGTGCCGGACATCCTGGAGCGCATCATCGCCCGCGAGCGCCCGGACGGCCTGTTGCCCACCCTGGGCGGGCAGACCGGGCTCAACCTGGCGGTGGAGTTGGCCCGCTCGGGTATCCTGGACCGCTTTGGCGTCCGCCTGCTCGGCACGCCGCTGGAGGCCATTCGGCGGGCGGAAGACCGCGAGCTGTTCAAGCAGATGCTCGAGCAGATTGGCGAGCCGGTGCCGGACAGCGTGGTGGTGCGCTCGGTGGCCGAGGCCGAGGCCTTCGCCGCCCGGATCGGCTATCCGCTCATCATCCGCCCGGCCTACACCCTGGGCGGGACTGGCGGCGGCACCGCCGGCAACCTGGACGAGCTGCGGCGGATCGTCGCCAACGGGCTCGGCGCCAGCCCCATCGGGCAGGCGCTGGTGGAGCGCTCGCTCATCGGCTGGAAGGAGATCGAGTACGAGGTCATGCGCGACGGCGCGGACAACTGCATCACCGTCTGCAACATGGAGAACATCGACCCGATGGGCGTCCACACCGGCGACTCCATCGTGGTCGCGCCCAGCCAGACCCTCTCGGACTCCGAGTACCAGCTCCTGCGC
>JACQUR010000433.1 GCA_016210245.1 Chloroflexota bacterium | reverse complement strand
TGCTTCGAGGCCTCGACTGTGGACTGTCGACTGTGGACTGTCGACGGCCGTCGGCCAAGCAGATCACGAACAGGTCCCTGGCAGCGACAGACTTCATTGTCCCGCGGGACGATAGAGGGCCAGGTTCACGCCGAACTCGAGCGCGTCCCTGATGGTGCCGCGCGACAGCGGCCGGTCCATGGGCCCGCCTTGCCAGGCACAGCCATAGTCGGCCTCGCAGTAGACCAGCCCGGCGTCCGCGACCACGCGGGCCGACGCCCGGCAGGCCAGCGGTGGTTGTGCGAAGTGGTGCCAGGCCACCAGCAGCGGATGGCCACGCTTCACCTCCACCGGGAAGCGGCCCAGTTTCCGCGCGAGGTCGTTGAACGAAGCCTTGAACTCCTCCGCTCCGGCTTCGCCCGCGGGCCCGTCGGCACAGCCCTCCGCCACGACCAGGCCACCCTGGTCGACCAGGCGGCGCAGGCCCGTGAGCTCCGGTGCTCCCAGGCCGAGCGGCCCATGCCCCGCCAGGTAGACGACCTCTGCCCTGTCCGCCTCGGAGAGCGCCAGCGCGTCCACCGTGCGGACCGAACGGCCGATGGCGGCCTCCAGCTCATGAGCCAGGGAGCGGAGGCCGCTCAGGTGCTGGTCCCAGCCCGGTCCGGCGTGGACGCCCAGCCCCACCTCCAGCACGCCGGACCGCCCCTCACGAGGGGCCGCCAGGAGCTGGTCTGCGCGGCGCTGAGAGGGGAGACGCAGCTCCTCGGCCCGCGTGGCGCCCCCCAGAGGCACGCGGAAGCGCAGGTCCAGCTCGTTCGGGCCCGGGTGCTGTGGATCGGCCGGCAGGGCGATTGGGCCGCGAGACGGGTCGTAGTCCACGCGGGCGAGCTCCAGGTAGGCATCCTTCGGCAATCGGTCGCGCTCCTGCACCTGGTAGGCCTCGAGGATGTGGGTCCGGGGCCCGACCCCGTCGAGGCCGGACTGCGTCGGCCCGTCCGGGACCTCGCGGAATTGGAGCACCAGGTACACCGTGCCCGCGCCGCGGGACTCGATCCGATGCACGTGCGGCTCGACGACGACGATGAAGTTGCCGGCCGGGTCGATCCCGATCCCCGGCTCGATCAGCAGGGTGTTCTCCCGGCCCTCCTGGGAGATGCCCAGCCCGTTGACGATGCCCCAGCCATGGAGCGCGAGGTTGTGCAGACGCATGTGGTCGCGGTGGTACTCATGCGCATCACGCCATACGGCGGCGTCGATCATGAGCCCCTGGAACGGATTGATGCGCCGCAACTGAAAGCCTTGCATTGAGTGCTACTCCCTACGAGTCGACAGTTGACAGGAGCCCAGCAGACTGGCGACTGTCAACGGTCAACTGTGGACTTGGGCAGACCTCCAGCACGTAGCCCACGTGGGCAGGCTTCTCGGCCTCGATGATCCGCCGCACGATCTGCTCGTCGACCTCCTCGGGCCGCTCGGCCAGGACGAACACGGCGATGGTATGGGGCCGCCGCTGGCCGAGGCGGGTGGTGACGCCCATGATCGCGTCCTGGCCCAGGCGCAGACCGTCGAAGTTCTCCACGATCAGCGGCTCGTGTCCGACAAAGAGGCGGATGTACTCGCGCAGGCCATAGCGGGTGCCCCGCCAGCGATGGAGGGTGGCCGCGCGGGCGACCAGGTCGCGCCGTCGGGCCAGCGGCCAGTTCTCGTCCAGCGCCTGAGCCACCCAGTACGCCAGCCAGGGGACGAACTCCTCCGGCGTGACGTGGGGATCGAAGTAGTACGGCAGGGTATCCAGCGTGCCTTCGATCGGGGCCAGGACGCTCTCGAAGATCTTCAGGAAGCGCCCGAGGAACGGGTCGGCCTGATAGGGCGCCGGCAGGTACTGCACCCACGAGCTGGGAACGAGCTGGTTGGCGGCGCCGTTCCCTACTTCCACCGCGTCTCCACCGACTCGACCTCGACGCTGTGCTCCCACGAGCAGATCAGCGCGTCGGGCTCCAGGGGGAGGCGCGACAACGGCGCCCCGATTCGCTCACTGTCCGGGTCAACCATGTGCAGCACCACCTCCTCGACCATCGCCACGTCCTCCACCTGCTGGAGGCGCGCATAGATGTCGCCCGCCATCAGCTCTCGGCCGAAGGGCCAGCCCGTGCCCTCCGGGCCGCCGACCATAGGGTGCAGGTAGCGGTAGAGCGCGGAGCTGACCGCCTTCGCCACGCGCCCGCGGTCGGCCTGCGGCTGCGCGAGCACCTTGACGGCGGCATGGACCCAGACGTACGTGGGCGGGCCGATGAGCAGCTCGCACGTGAGCAGGCGGCGGCGGTCGAGATGCGCCTGGACCTCCTGGATCACCCGGGCTGGGAGTGCCAGTCGGTCGCGTGGGACCGGTCCGTCGGAGTCCGGTATGGTGGGGACCAGGAGCACGCGGACCAGCCCCGGCCCCGCCCCGGACGGCGGGCGGGCCGCTCGGTCCGTGGGAGCGGCGACCGGCAGGCAGTGGGAGCGCGCCACGGCCGAGGAGGCCTCGCGGGCCAACCGCTCGAAGTCCTCCACCGTCACGGCCCGCTCGGAGGTGCGCAGCACGAGCGGCCCGCGCCACTTGGCGTGCTCGAGGTCCTCCGTGTCGGTGCCCCCAAACGCGGGCTGGAAGTTGGCCACCCAGGCCACGTAGGGCACCGACGACTTGAGCACGCTCAGCGCCCTGGCGCCGACGTTGCCTTCCACGCCGCCCCCGCTCATGTAGCTGGTGAAGCGCAGCACCCGGCCGGACGGCGGCACCCGGCCGAACTGCTGCTCCAGGCCACGCGGGGTGCGGATGCGCGGCCCCAGCTCCACCGTCCCGGTCACGTCGTCGACCATGAAGTGGGGATCGTCCGGCCCGGACGCGCCGAAGTGGGAGACCTCCGTCCACGGCTCGAAGGTGCCGTCCTCGCACTGGACTTCCAGCGTCTCCCCCTCCGAGCGGGGGAGCACCGGCAGCGTCGCGAGCCGGAAGCTCTGGCCCGGCGTGCCGTCGCTGGTGCCGAGCACCTCGTCGTACACCTTGAACTTGTGGCTGGCCATGGTGCGGGCGCCCAGGCTCTCCACCAGCACCCCGTTCAGACGGGGGCTGCTGCTGTAGCCAGGCTGGCCGGGGCGGGGCCGCAGCAGCCGGCAGCGGACCCAGAAGGCTGCACGGCCGTCCACCACCGTCGGGGCGGCGTAGAGCGGGGTATCCAGGATCACCACGCCGTCGCGATTGAGGCCTCCGGTGGAGTCCTCGTCTACCTTGAGCCGCGCCCAGCGGCCCTCGACGCCATCCCAGGTCTCCCAGGCGATCGGCGGGTTCTTGGGATCCACGCCCACGCCTTCCATGCGACACTGGAGGCTGAAGGCCAGCGCGTGCCCTTTCAGGTCGTTCCCGAACCCGAAGTACAGGGCGTCGTCTTCCTGTGGGATCTCGCTGAAGACGCCGAGCCCCTGGGCGGCGTCCTCGAGCGCCTCCCGGTAGTCGTGGAAGCGGCTGCCTCCGCGTGCCGCCAGCAACTGCGTCAACTGCGGCACGCGGATGGCCAGCTCCTCGTCGGTGGTGAAGGTGGTGGACTCCTGGGTCTCGGTGCGGATGGTGCCCACCTCGGTTCGCTGGGGGATGGCTACGTCCACCGGCTGGGGCGCAGTGAGGCGGAAGATCAGCTCGGCGACGGCGGGGCGAGCCGTTTGCAGGCGGACGCCAAGCAACTCCAGGAACTTCACGTAGTTCTTGTCGGGGACGCGGTTCAGCCGGTACAGCAGCAGATCGGTCATCCACGCGAACAGCTCGAGCAGCGTGATGCCGGGGTCGGTCAGGTTGTGGTCCGTCCACTCCGGACAGTACAGAGGAATGCGCCGCCGCGCCTCGTCCAGGATGTCCTGGAACCTGCGGTCGTCCAGGTTCGGGGTTGGCAGTGGCATCCGCTCTCTCCTCGGACCTCTGTTATTCCTCGCCGGGGATCACGTAGAACGGGTAGACGAGGTTTCGCCGCTCGTTGGTGGCGCGCAGGGCGTAGTCGATGTCCACCAGCACACGGGCCGGCTCATCGGGGTCGGGCCACACCCGGACGTCCACGACCTCCACGCGCGGCTCCCAGAGGGCGATCGCCTCCAGCACCTGGTGCCGGATCAGGCCGTGGGTCGTCGGGTCGTTGGTGGCGAAGACGAAGTCGTGGATGCCGCAGCCGAAGTCCGGCCGCATCCGCCGCTCGCCGATCGGGGTGGACAGCAGCAGGAAGAGGGCCTCCTCGACCGCGCTTGCCCCGCGCGACATGTCGATGCCGCCGCGACCGTTGACGCGCAGCGGGAACCCCCAGCGTGTGCCGATGAAGTCGACCCGGCCTTGCCCGGGATTCGCCATGGTGCCTCGCCTCCCGCGTTTGCTCGTTCGCTAGTTGAGCTTGATCATCGCGCCCTTGACGGTCAGCGGGCCGCTGGTCTCGATGTTCCCCACTGCACCCTTGAGCTTCAGGGGGCCGCTCGACTCGATGGTCACCTGCGCGCCCTTGAGCACCAGTTGCGCCTTGGCCTCCACCGTCACATTGGCGTCCGACTTTACGGTGATCGCGTTGGTCTGGGCGTCGATCTTGATGCTGTTCTTGCCGGTCTTGTCCACGATGGTGATGCTGGGCGACTGGTCGGAGTCGTCCAGGATGATGGTATGGCCGAGGCGCGACTTGATGATGCGCTCGTTCACCTTGCCCGTTCCGCCGATGACCTGGTCGGCGGGCTTGGGCGGGCTGTCCTTGCCGTTCCAGACCGCCCCGACCACGCACGGGCGATTGATGTCACCGTGCTCGAAGGCCACCAGCACCTCGTCGTTGACCTCGGGCAGGAAATAGAACCCGCGGCTGGCGCCGGCCATGGGCGAGGCCACCCGCGCCCAGGCGCTCTCCTCCTTGTCGGACAGCCAGGGGAACTTGACCTTGACCCGCCCGTGGTTGTCGGGGTCTTTGTTGTTGGTCACCAGGCCCACCACCACGCCGGGATGTGGGTTGGGCAGCTCGCCGCGGTTGCCAGCACCGTGGCCGTTCAACAGCCCGGCCAGGGTGGTCGGCCGCCGCCCGTTCACCTTGAACTGGGTCTGGTAGCCGTCGCGATGGGTCAGCCGGTGGGTGACCGCCGAGAGATAGTACTTGCCATCCAGGCGCTTACTCACCCCCTTGATGGGCAGCATCTTGCCCGGGGCGATGGATGGATTGCCCAGACAGACCCCCTCCACCTGGAGGAAGTCGCCGGCGATCTCGTCGTAGAGCGCCTGGGCCAGCGCCTTGGCCTCGTTGGCGGTGGTGACCGGCTCCTCCGCCACCACGAACTTGCCCGGTTTGCTGAAGCCGCGCTTGGCCAGGGCCGCGCCGGTGTTGCTCTCGCCGATGGAGGCCTTGACCGTGGCCGACTTGGCCTGGCCGGCCACCTGGCGCTTGCTGCCGGGGTCCCAGCCCTGCACCTCCACCTGCTCGACCTGGGCGCTGGCCATCATCCGCACGTGGAGCTGGTGGAGGGTCTTGCCCAACTCCTGCTCCGCTGCCTCCTCGCTGGCCGACGGCTTGCGGAAGTGGAGGTCGCTGTCGCGTACGAACAGCTCGTAGCCCACGCGGTTGGCGCGGGCCTGCAAGAACTCCCAGTCGGTCTGGTTGTCCTGGAAGATGTGCTTATGAACCACCGAGGTGGAGCTCGTCTTCGGCGAGAGGCCGTGGTCGCGCGCGATCTTGCTCGCCAGGTCGCTGTCGGAGACGTCGGTGAAGGTGCGGGTCTTGCGCTCGCGGCGCAGGCGGTGCGACTTATCGTAGCCGCGGACCGTGATGAGCGGCGACCCGTCCTGCTCGAACTCCAGCTCGATGGAGGTGACCTCGCCCTTGAACACCGAGGCCGGGGAGGATTCGCGCCCCAGCAGGACCTCGATGCCGGCGCCGATCTTGAAGCGATCCTTGTCGAGCAGGCGGGCGAAGCCCTGCTCTTCCTGGGAGGGCTTGTCGTAGACGTCGCGCAGCCGGATGGTGCAGGCGCTGGGCAGGAACAGGTCCTGGTCGGCCGTGACGTCCACCACCTGGAAGATCTCGTCGGTCGGGAGGTCCGAGCCGTTGAGCTTGATCTTGAGGGGCGAGAGCTGGCTGCGCTTATCGTCGCCGGGCACTTGCTCCTCCAGCTAGAACTCGGATGGGATGAGCAGCATCTGGCCGGGCTGCAGCCGCCGCGGATCGTCGAGCTGGTTGGCCTCGGCCAGGACCCGCCACGCGGTTGGGTCGCCCAGCTCCTGGGCGGCCAGGAGGTCCAGGGTGTCGCCCGGCTGGACCACGCGCACGCGGCGGGCGCCGATGGCCACGGAGGTGGGGTTCTGGCCGCGCTCGCGATTGGCGCTGGTCCCCTTGGGCACCTCCTGGAGCGTCACCTGGACGTTGGCCCGCACCGGAGTGCCGTTCTCCAGGAAGAGGGTGAAGGTCTGGCTGAACTGGGTGAGCACCGCCCGGAAGCTGCGGAACTGGCCCCAGCCGAACTCCACGTGGGGCGGGCGGGAGTCGTTCTTCCCGTCCGGGGCCTGCATCAGCTTGAGCAGCTTGCCCGTGGCATCGCGCACGTCGCTTCGCTTCTCGTAGCTATCGAAGACGAGCTTCATCTGGAGCTGCTGCGGGCCCTCGCCGCCGAAGGTCACGTCCGGCAGGTTGGACCCGGCCACCTGCTTCTGGTTCCACTGGTTGGTCTTGCTGAGCGACAGCTCGTCCGGATTGAAGTGGCAGGTGACCACCTCGGACTTGGTGTCGGCATTGTAGAACTTGCCCTTCTGGAGCGCCATGTCTTACCCCCAGCCCATCAGCCGCTCGCGCTCGGCCGCGAGCCGCCAGCGCAGAATATCGAAGACCTCGTCGGCCAGACGGGCCATGTCGGTGTGGGTCAGCTCCGACCCCTGGCTGTCGGGCAGGTTATCCGCCTGGGCTTCTCCGCTCGTCCCCTCGGGTTCCTGGGCTCGCTGGATCGCGCCGGTCGGGACATCCGTCGTCCGCTGGACCACGGCGGAAACGCCGCCCGCCGACGGGCCGGCCTGGCGGGCGGCCGGGGCCGCGTGGACAAGGGCGAGCGCAGGGGCGGCTGGAGCAGCGGGGGAACCGGGCATCGCCGCGCGGCTCGCGCTCCGAGCCGCGGTTGACGAAGCGCTGGCGAACCCCGTGGGCGCCTCCCGCGTCTGTCGCCCACCGGCCGGCGGCGCCAGCACCAGGCGTGGCTCGCGGCTGCGGGCCATCCCCTCTCTCTCTGGAAGACGGCCAGGGTGAGGGAAGGAAATCCCCTCTCCCCCTGGGAGACGGCCAGGGTGAGGGAAGGAAATCCCCTCTC
>JACQUR010000420.1 GCA_016210245.1 Chloroflexota bacterium | reverse complement strand
GCCCCGAGGGCGGCAGAGCGTGGTGCCCAGGGGGCTGGAGGAGAGCTGCTGGCCGGCCCCCTGGCCACCACGCCTTGCCGCCCTCGGGGCGGCGGGCAGACCGGGCCGTCTGCCCCTACGGACGAAGGCAGGCGGCGGGCAGACCGGGCCGTCTGTCCCCACGTCCTCCACGCACAAGAACTGGGCAGCCCCTCGGCGGTCGGCAGTGTGTCCTATCATCCCCTGACCCCTAACCCCTAACCTGGCCTAGCCGGTGAAGGTCAGCACCCTGTCCGAGCCCTTCATCCAGTCGATGAAGTCGAACAGGCCTACCTGCGGAATGCCCTCCAGCGTGTCCTCGGCCGTCACGTCCCGAGCGTCGGCGCAGCGCGCGCAGACCTTCACGCTCACCCCTTGCTCCAGCGCCTCGCGCAGCAGCCGGCCCACGTTCTCGTAGGGCTTGTCGGCCTTGACGTGAGGTGCCCAGACGCCATCCACGTAGCAGTAGAGGTTGACGTCGTGGCCCTTCGCGCGTGCCTTGAGGGCGAGCTTCACCGCCAGGTCCGCATACTCAGAGACAAAGGGGCCGCGGTTCAACAGGATGGTCAACGTTTTCGCCATGGCACCACCTCAGAACGTAATCACCTTGTCCCACTCGTCCATGACGAGGTCCACCAGCCGGCCCAGGCCGTCCTCGGCGACGGCCGCTCGCTCGATCAGCCGATCCGGGCCGAGCCCCACCGCCCTGAGGTGCTCGCCGCACGCCACCACCTCTCCCCCCAGGTGGAGGAACTCAGCCAGCATCTCCGCGACCGCGCCCGCCTGGCCGCGCTTGGCCAGCCACACGCCGTCGCTCAACAGGAAGAGGCTGGCTGTGTCGCCCGCCAGCAGCGCCTGCCGGCCGGCCTCCAGGGCGTTCTCGGCGTCCTCGCTGCCCGCCGGAGCCTTGGTGAGCACGATGCCAAGCCTGATCGGTCGCGCCTGCGCGACCAGCTCCAGGATCTCCTCTTTGCTCGGCACCCCCTCCTTGATGACCTTGCGGTTCACGGCGAGGGCGGGGGCTACCTCAACCCCGAGCTCCTGCGACTCCTTGCAGGCGTACACCGGTAGGAACTTCACCTCGAAATCGTGCCCGAGCTGCTCTGCCACAACGTCCACGACGTTCTGCGACAGGGTGAGTCATCGCTTGCCCGGTGGGGTGTTCCTGAAGACCTCCAGCAGCACCTTCAACTGGTTCCTCCCATCCGAATAGTCTCCGTGTCTCTGTGTCTCCGTGGTGAGCGTGTACTACGCGCTACGCCAGGGTTGCGACCAGCCGGATCGGGTTGGTCAGGCAGTAAGAAGCCGGGCAGCGGATCTCGGCCTCGCGCAGCACCGCCTCGATGTCCGCGCGCGGGGCCGGGCTCTCGACCGCGAGCCGCACCCGGACCTCCTCGACCACCGGCAGGTCGGCCAGGCCAAACACCTTGCTGAAGTTCAGCTCGAACTCGGCGCTCGTCTGCACCCGCTCCAGCGCGACGCCCTGCTGCGCGGCCACGGTGGCGAAGGTCGCGGTGAAGCAGGAGGCGAGGCCGAAGAGCGCATACTGCATCGGCCCCGGGCGACGCCCGCCTCCGCCCAGCCAGGTGGGCTGGTCCGCCTCGAGCCGCGCCGTCTGTCCGTCGAAGCTGACCTCGGCCGCGAACTGCGGCTGGCTCGGGTCGAGGTTCCAGACCCCCTCGACGCGCTGGGTGCGCCTGGCCTTGCTGGCATCCGCTCGCGCGGCGTCGACCGTCTTCTCCAGAGCCGCCAGATCAACGTTGTGGACTTTGTCCATGGTTGTCGCCTCCTTGCAGGTTGAGTGAGGACCGGGAATCGTAGGCCCGCTTCGCCGGCAGCGTCTCGTACATGACGCCCGCCGCCAGCGCTCCGGACAGGAAGGTCAGCCCGCCAACCGCGGCGATCGCCCAGGGGAGGCCGAACAGGTCGGCCAGGACGCCGGCCAGCAGCGCGCCCAGGGCGTAGCCGCCGTCGCGCCACAGGCGGTAGACGCCCACCGCCGAGGCGCGCCAGTCGGGGTGGGCCACGTCGGAGACGGCCGCCAGGAGGGTGGGGTAGACCAGGGCTGTGCCCAGGCCCAGGAGCGCCGCGCCCGCGGCCCAGGGCGCAAAACCGCGGGTCAGCACGACCAGGAAGATGCCGGCCGCCTGGACCCACATGCCGGCCACGATCAGCCCCTTGCGCCCCAGGTGGTCCGACAGCACACCGGTGCCGAGCTGAGCCACCCCCCAGACGCCGGGGTAGATGGCCGCCAGCAGGCCTACCTGCTCGACCGGCAGCCCTGCCGCCGCGAAGTAGAGCGGGAAGAGGCCCCTGGCGAGGCCATCGTTGAGGTTGTTGACCAGCCCGGCCTGGCTGGCACTGAACAGCGCGCGGTCCTTCCAGCTCGTCAGCAGCAGGATGTGCCCGAAGGACGGCCGCCCGACGATACCGCCTGTCCCGCCGGCGGCGTCCACCTGCCGCGCCTCGTGGCGGGCGTGGGCGTGCGAGTC
>JACQUR010000428.1 GCA_016210245.1 Chloroflexota bacterium | reverse complement strand
GTGTGGAGCGGTCGGCGACGGTGCCGTCGCCGAGCAGGCCGGAGCCGTTGGCGCCCCAGGCCCAGACCGTGCCGTCGCTCCTCAGCGCCATGCTGTGGCTGCTGCCCGCGGCGACTGCTGCCACCTCGCTGAGTCCGCTCACCTGGACCGGCGTGGTGCGGTCGGTGGTGGTGCCATCGCCCAGCCGACCCTGGGCGTTGAAGCCCCAGGCCCAGAGGGTGCCATCGTTCTTGAGCGCCAGGCTGTGGGAGTTCCCGGCGGCGACGGCAATCACCCCGCCGAGCCCGCTGGCCTGGACGGGCGTGAGGCGATAGTTGGGATTACCCGAGGTCCCGTCGCCCAGTTGGCCGGAACCGTTGGCGCCCCAGCCCCAGACGGTGCCATCGTTCCTGGCCGCCAGGCTGTAGGAGTCCCCGGCGGCGATGGCGATCGCGCCGCTGAGCCCGCTGACCTGCACAGGCGTGAGGCGAGGAGTGATAGTGCCGTCGCCCAGTTCCCCCTCGCCATTGAAGCCCCAGGCCCGGACGGTGCCATCATTCTTGAGCGCCAAGCTATGAATGCCCCCGGCGGCGATGGCCACCACGCCGCTGAGGCCGCTGACCTGGACGGGCGTGAGGCGCTGGGTAATGGTGCCGTCGCCCAGTTCGCCAAAGCCGTTGTAGCCCCAGGCCCAGACGGTGCCATCGTCCTTGAGGGCCAGGCTGTGAGAGCCCCCGGCGGCGATGGCCACCACCCCGTTGAGCCCGCTGACCTGGACCGGCGTCGCCCGGTTGGTGATCGTGCCATCGCCCAGTTGGCCCTGGTCGTTGAGGCCCCAGGCCCAGACCGTGCCATCGCTCTTGAGGGCCAGGCTGTGGTGGTAGCGAGCGGCAACGGCGACCACACCATCGAGGCCGCTGACCTGGACCGGCGTGAGGCGCTGGGTGGTGGTGCCGTCGCCCAGCTGGCCGTAGTAGTTATCGCCCCAGACCCAGGCCGTTCCCGCACTCCCCAGAGTTGCCCCGATGTTGCTGCCGCTGGCCGAGCCAGGCACACCCAGCGAGTTGGCGGAGGCGAGGTCGTCGTTGGGCCCGGCCTGCTGGGCCTGGGCCTCCGAGGAACCCAGCGGAGGCTGGAGGGGCGCCACCAGCAGGGCGAGCAGGGCGAACACGCCCAGGATGGAAAGCAGGGCCCGACGGTCGATCGACATGGGCATCCTCCCTGGCGGATCGTCCACCTGTACCCGGCCCGCGCACAGCGCCGAGAGATCCGGGCAGCCGTCCTGGAGAGTCGTGGCGAACAACCGGACGACGAGTTGTTCCGGGTGCGTGGGGGCCGATACGTCCGATGTTACTGAGCTTCAGGTAAGTAAGTCAATGACACTGCGCGCACAGAAGGCCGGCAGCCCAGTCCCGGAGCGGGCTGCGGGGGTGTTGCTGCCAACCGAACATCCTGAAGCTCGATAGGGAAGTATACGCCGTTCCAGGCAGCCGTCAAGAGGTTCGGCCCGGAGGCATAAAAGTTCAGGAAAAGATCTGTGGTCGGGCACAAGGTCGGGCCAAACAAAACGGTCATCTCAAAGGCTCGAATCGACTGATGCCCGGCAGGCGATCGAGATCGGTGTCGTAGCTATACACCTCGGTGAGCCCTTGCCGCTCCATCTGCGCGATGATGAGCGCGTCCTCGAAGTCCAGGAAGTTGTGGGTCGCGAACAGGTCGAGCGCTCGCAGGTAGGCTCGCTTGTGGGGAAGCTTCAGACGTCTCAGGACCAGGAGAGGACGGATCCTGGCGGCCGCATCCTGATGGCTGAGGTGGTAGTGGCGGGGAGAGATGAGGACGTACACGACCTCGGCAACGATGGCCTCGGTCGTAGTAACCTGTTCTTCACTCCGCTTGATGCGTTGGAAGAGGACGCTGCAGGCCTCGAGCTTGGCCTGATCAGCCGGCGTGGCCGGCTTGGCCAGGTAGCGGAGGAAGATATTGGCGTCCAGGAATCTCATGGCCGCAGAGGTTTGGTCCGGGCCCGTGCGGCGTGCGCCTCCTTCGCCTCGGAAATGAAGGCCTCGAGGTCCTCGGTCCTGGTAGCCGGTTCGACCGAGCCTGCCACCGACTCGAGGGTGAAGCGAGCCGGGACAAGCCTGACCTGGCCCTGAGCGATGGCGAACGCTACCTTATCCCGAGGCCTGACGCCCAGCAGGCGTTGGACCTCGGCCGGAATCGTCACCTGGCCCCGCTTGGTAATGGTGGCGACGATCTCTCGGTCGTGTGTGGGAGAGCTTGCCTTGATCCTCTGCATGATCATTGCCATTATAGCCTAGCCTTGATTGCTGCCGAGAAAGGTGGGGTTTGGGGTGGGTTGTTGGCGGCCCGGATGGGTCTGGCGGGGAGCCGGTGCGCAGCGGGTGGGAGCCGGCTGCGGGAGCGTCCGGGGCGGGGGCCTACGCCCCGCTCAGGAGGAACGGCGTGGGGACAGCGCTCCCCCAGCACACGGTCGGGCGGGGCGGCTGGCGCGGTAGCTACCGGCGGGCGGGGCGAGGCTGCACAGGGAGCCCGCGAGGCTGCCCAGGCGGGAGCGGCACGGCGGGCCGTGCCGCTCCCAGGGGCTGTTACGAGCCGAAGAGGGCTGCCAGGGCGGTGAGCCATTCGGGTGTGGTGGCCGCGTTGGGGGCGGACGTGCCCGGAAGCGCGGTCGGGCTGGCGGTGGCAGCCGGCGGTGCCGTCGGCGCGAGCGTGGGCGCGGGAGTGGCAGTGGACGGGATGGGCGTGGGCGTGAGCGTCGGCGCGGGCGTCGAGGTCGGCGCGAGGGTCGCCGTGGGCTCCGGAGTGGCGCGCCCGGCTGGGCGGATACGGAGCACCCCATCCCGGGCGCTGGCTGCGATCCGATTGCCGGCCGGATCCACCAGGTCGTCCACCACTACCCCGAGCGAGGTGGAGGCGCCCGCCTCGCCCACGGCCTCGAAGGTCAGGCTGGCCAGGGTGGAGGTGCCCGCCAGCCCCTGCGCCTCCGCGCCCGTGATCCGCACGGTGTTGGGCGCATAGGTGGTGTTGCAGATCGAGCCCACGCTGGAGGTGCAGGCGCCGACCCGGGCCACGGCCGGATCGTAGCCCACGTCCACAGTCCAGGCCCCCAGGCTACCGCCACCGATGGTTGCCTGGAGGTCGACTGTGGCACTGCCGCCCGGGGCAAGCGTGCCCCCCGCCGGCTGGAGGCCCACGCTCCCGGACGCGCTGCTACTCACCGGGGCCGCCGACGCGGCCGCCGAGCGCACGGCAGCGCTCGATGGGCTGGACGCGGCGGCGCTGGGCGGGGCCGGGCAACTGGAGGTGGCGGGCAGGCTGGCCACCTGGCGCAGGGTGCAGAGCGCATCCAGGCTGGTGATGCTGCCGTTGCCGTTCACGTCCGCATGGCGGTAGGTGAAGGCCGAGGCCAGCGTCCCGCTCTGGCCATCCGGGTTGGCCACCACCACGTCCACGGTGGTGGTCAGCATCGCGGCCGGGCAGCTCGTGGTGGCGGGCAGGACAGCCACCGCGCGCAGGATGCACAGCGCATCCAGGCTGGTCACACTGCCGTTGCCGTTGACGTCGCCGACCAGTCGCAACTGGCCGCTCAACGTGCCGCTGGCGTAGCGCTCGGGGCTCCGAGGCGCCGTGGCGGTGAGCGAGCTGGCGCTGCCCACGACCACGTTGCTGGCCGCCAGGCTGCCCGTCGTGTGGCGGACGCTCGCCGCCGCCCCGGTCTGGAAGTTGGCGCCGCTGATAGTCAGGGCGGTCCCGCCGCGCCCCGGACCGACCGTCGGGCTGACGCTGGTCACCGTGGGCGGCGGCGAGACGGTGAGCTGCCCGGCGATGCCCGTGGCCGAGAGTTGCCGCCCGGCGCCGTCGGCGAAGTCCTGGATCGCCACGCTGAGCGCGCTGGAGGTACCCGAGCCACCCACCCCCCGGAAGGTCAGCGTGGCCAGGGCCTGCGTGCCGGCCATGCCGCCATTGGCGGTGGCCACGCCCGGGATACGGATGGTGGTGGCCGTGTAGGCCGGGTTGCAGGTGGTCAGGGTGGAGGCCGCGCCGGTGCAGTCGACCACCTGGAGCACCGCCGGGTCGTAGGTCACGTCCAGCGTCCAGGAGCCCAGGGTGACGCCGCCAGGCAGGTTGGCCTGGACGGTGACCGTGGCCGTGGCGCTGGGCGAGATGAAGCCACTGGACGGCTCGATGCTCGCGCCCACGAACGGGCCAGTGCCAACGTAGGTGAACTGGTCGGCCGTGCTGGTGGCGCTGGTCCCGGCCGAGGTGGTCACGGTCACGTCGACCGTGCCCGCGGCCTGGGCCGGGCTGATCGCCAGGATCTCGAGGCTGGAGAGCACCTGGAAGCTCTGGGCGGCCACCGAGCCGAAGCGCACCGCCGTGGCCCCGCTGAAGTTGGTGCCGGTCAGGGTCACCCGCGTGCCGCCGCTGGTCGGGCCGCTGGGCGGCTGGCTCAGGGCGGTGACCGTGGGCGGCGCAGCCACGGTGATCGT
>JACQUR010000437.1 GCA_016210245.1 Chloroflexota bacterium | reverse complement strand
GCCCCCCCGCCCCCCCCCGCAACCTGCAACCTGCTCCCTGCAACCTTCACCCTTCACCCTCGGCGCGAGCCAGGACCTCCCTCGACTTGCCGTCGGTGGGCGGGCCGACCACGCTGCGCTCCTCCAGCAGGTCGAGCAGCCGGGCAGCGCGTGGGTAGCCGATCCCGAGCCGCCGCTGGAGCAGGGAGACCGAGACGCGGGCGTACTGGCGCGCCAGCTCCGCGGCGCGCGCGTACAGCTCGTCCTCCTCCGCCTCCTCGGCGCGCCCGAGCGCCGCCAGCTCCCGCACGTCGCCCTCGTCGTAGCGCGGCCCACCCAGCCGCTGCCAGAAGGTCACCAGGTCCTGGATCTCCTGGTCGGACACGTAGGCGCCCTGCAGCCGAATCGGCTTGCTGGAATCGGGTGGCACGTACAGCATGTCGCCACGGCCCAGCAGCTTCTCCGCCCCGGCCGTGTCCAGGATCACGCGCGAGTCGACCTGGGAGCTGACCGCGAAGGCGATGCGAGTGACGAAGTTGGCCTTGATCAGCCCGGTCAGCACGTCCACGGATGGCCGCTGGGTGGCGACCACCAGGTGGATGCCGGCCGCGCGCCCGAGCTGGGCCAGCCGGCACAGGGTCCGCTCCACCTCGTCGGGCGCGGTCATCATCATGTCCGCCAGCTCGTCGATCACCAGCACCAGGAAGGGCAGCCGCGCCTCGCCCCGCTCGGGCGCGCCGCGGTTGAAGGCCTCCAGGTTCCTGGCCGCCTTGCTGGAGAACAGGCTGTAGCGGCGCTCCATCTCGCGCACCGCCCACTTGAGCGCGCCCACCACGTGGTCCATGTCGGTCACCACCGGCATGCGCAGGTGCGGGATGCCGCCGTAGCCGATCAGCTCCACCATCTTGGGGTCGATCATCAGCACCTGCAGCTCGTCGGGCGTAGACTGGACCAGCAGCGAGGCGATGATCGAGTTGACGCACACGCTCTTGCCCGAGCCGGTAGCGCCAGCGATGAGCAGATGGGGCATCCTGGCCAGGTCGCCCACCACCGGCCGACCCGAGACGTCGCGCCCCAGGGCCAGGCGCAGGCGCGACTTGAGGCGCTGGAACTCGTCGCTCTCCAGCAGCTCGCGGATGCTGACCATCGAGACGGCGCCGTTCGGGACCTCGAGCCCGATCACTCGTTTGCCCGGGACGGGCGCCTCCATGCGAAGGGGAGAGGCGCCCAGGCGCAGGGCCAGGTCGTTGCTGCGGGCGAGGACGCGGTTGACCGCGACGCCGGGCGCGGGCTCCAGGCCGAACTGGGTGACCGTTGGCCCGGGATTGACCTCCACCACCCGCGCCTCGACGTTGAAGCTGGCCAGGGTTTCCTCGATGGTGCGGGCGCGCAGCCGCACGTCCGTCTGGCTGGCCTCGGCAGTGCTGCCCGGGCTGAACAGGGACAGGGGCGGCAGTTGCCAGCGCGAGGCGCCAGCGCGCGGAGGCGCCTGAGGGCGAGCTTCCTGGGCGGAGCTGGCCGCTCCGGTGGGGCGGGCGTCCCTGCCCGCCCCTCGGCCTCTCAGCAGCCGCAGGAGGCGCTCGGGCAGACGGGGCGCCGGCGCCACGCCCGCGGGCGCATTGACCCGCACCGCCGGTTGCTGGGTGGGCCGCGAGAGTTGCTGCGCCAGCCGCCAGGTCGCGCGTGCCGTAGCCACCAGCGCGCTCACCACCTGCGCCACGCTGAGCTCGAGCGCGAGCAGGGCGCCTGCCAGCAGCAGCCCTGCCAGGAGGACCGCCGAGGCCGGGCCGCCCAGCGCCTCGAGCAGCACCTGCGCCAGCACGTGGCCCACCCAGCCTCCGCCGAGTCCGCCCTCGGCGCGCGCCACCGGCGAGGCCGGGCCAATCGGCAGCAGGTGAGCGGCGGGCGCGGCCGCAAGGCTGAACACCGCCAGGCCCGCCACCCGCGGCCATCGGGCTGCGCGGGCCTCAGCCGTGCTGCTCCGATTGCGGAGCGCGAGCCAGCCCACGGCCACGAGCCACAGGGGGACCAGGGGGGATGACCACCCGAACCCGAGGCGCAGCCAGCGGTGCAGCGGGCCGGTCAGGCTGCCATCCGGGAAGACCAGGGCCAGCGCGCTCAGGCAGCCCACGACGATGGAGGCGACCGCGGCCAGACCTCCCAGCGCCGACCACCGGGCAGACGCCGGAGTGGGCGCGCTCCCGGAGCGGCGAGAGGCTGCCCGCGGCTTCGTCGCGCGCGTGGCCATGCGCTAGAACAGGCTGAGCTGCTCGGCTTCAGCCTGCTCCTGCTGGGCAGCGCCGGCCTTCGCCTGGGCCAGGATGCCCGGAATTGTGCGGAAGTCCGCCTCGATCACCGGACGGAGCGAGGCCTGGCGCAGCACGGCCGCAGGGTGGTACATGGCCACGCACGCCATCCCATCCCGCCACACCACCTTGCCGTGCAACTCCTTCATGCTCTTGCCCGGCGGGAAGAACCTGGCCATCGAGTAGCGGCCCAGGGTGACGACCACCTTCGGCTTCAGGGCGGCGATCAGGCGGTCCAGGTAGCCGGCGCAGGCCGCGATCTCGTCCGGCAGCGGCTCGCGATTGCCCGGCGGGCGGCACTTGACCACGTTGCTGATGTAGACCGTCGCGCGCTTCACGCCGATCAGGGCTAGCAGCTCGTCGAGCAGTTGCCCGGCCGGACCGACGAACGGGCGGCCCTGCTCGTTCTCCCAGAAGCCGGGCGCCTCGCCGATGAACAGGAGGTCCGCGCGCTCGCTGCCCTCGCCCGGCACGGCCAGCTTGCGCGTCTGGGCCAGCCGGCAGCGCTGGCAGCCCCGCACCTCGCCGTTGAGCGTCTCTATTTCGGTCACGAGAGCCTTCCTTGCCGAAGCTGACAGGCCACAGCCGACAGTCGGCTGTCGACCATGTGCTGCCAACCACCAACAGTCAACTGCTGGCCACGCTCGACATGCTAACATCCGACCCCGGGCCCGTCAATCGACAGTCGTAAACGGGGTCCGCCTAGTTCTTGTGCGTGGAGGCCGTAGGGGGCGACAGGGCCGTTATTGGTAACAAGTTAAGGTTCCGCGGGGAATGTCAAGTATTGAAATCGGCCCACCGGGCCCCTCCGGAGAGGCAGGATGGGGCGTGCCTCGGCGAGCCAGGCCTGCTCACGGGCCGCCGCGGCGCCCCAGCCGGCGGCCG
>JACQUR010000426.1 GCA_016210245.1 Chloroflexota bacterium | reverse complement strand
GGGGTTGGGGCAGCGAGGGGGGGTTGGGGCAGCCACGGGGGGCTGCCCCTACTCAGTCCTCATCGCTCATCGCTGAACTCAGCCCTCAGTCCTGGGTTGCTGCCAATCCCGACCAGGGTCACGTTGCGCGAGGGCTGGTAGTCGCTGGTCAGGCGCAGGAACCGCTCCTGGCCGTCCTGGACCACCTGGCGGAGGACGGTGCTGGTGAAGCCATCGCGCGCCGCCTCGACCTGGAGCTTCTGGCCGGCGGGGAGGCTCGGCTCGAACTCCTCGACCGGGGTGGGATCGGCCGGCTGGATGTAGCGCCTGGCCAGCGGCTCGACGGTGACCTCCCACTTCGGCCTGGTGCCGTAGAGGGCGAAGTTGACCCCCTGCGCCTCGTCCACCCAGGCCTGGATCAACAGATAGTCGTTGGTCGGGTTGGTGAACTGGAAGTCCAACCCCGCCTCCTCGTCCACCGTGGCGTCCAGGCCCACGACTCCTTTGGAGGTGTAGGCGGGAATCCAGTAGAGGTGCCAGTGGCGCTCCTCGACGGGATAGCCGGCCCAGAAGACGGTGTGGAAGAGCGTGGTCGCCACCTGGCAGATGCCACCGGCGACCGACGGCACGGTCTTGACCTGCTGGCCGCGCGTGGCGATGCCCCAGCCAATCTGAAAGCCCGAATCCAGGGTGGTCGGCCCGAGCTCGTGGTTGAAGGAGAACGTTGCCCCCGGCGGCACGACGACGCCGTTCAGGCGCTGCGCCGCCAGCGTGATATTGTGCCGCTTGGCCGGCACCGAGCCGGCGAAGGAGGTCCGCGACTGCTCGATCAGCTCCCTGGTGCCCAGTCGAGAGCGCGCCTCGGTCGGCAGCGCGGGTGGGGTGGTCCGCACCGGCAGAACAACCTCGCGGTCGTCGGTCGGCGCCTGCCGCAGCACGGCCTCGACCGTGGCGGCCACGTCGAGCTTCTGGCCCTCCTCGCTGGGCTGCAGGACTTCCAGCGTGTTGTTGGCCCAGGCGAAGCGGGCGTTCCGAGGCTCCCGGCCGACCTGTCGAGCAACGTCCGCTGCCCACCGCTCGACCGCGGGGCGGTCGAGGGTCACCTCGAGCCCTGCGCCATTCCCGTCGCCGAGGCTCAGCAGTTCGGCCAGTTGCGCCCGACCCAGCACCCAGCGGCGGCCGTCGAACGTCGCCACCAGCGGCGCGGCCAGGATCTTCTCCACCCGGGCCTTCGCCTCGGCCAGGTCGGCATCGGTCTGGCCGGGAGGGACCTCCTCCACCGCCAGATCGACCGGCGGTGGCGAGGCATCGAGCAGCGCACCTGCCAGGCGCCGCTGCGTCTCTGCCGCGTCCAGTCGCAGCCCGCTGTGCGACGAGCGGTAGTCGACGCCTCCGTCTGCCAGGACCATGAGCTGGGCGTCCACGGCGCGGCGCTCGATCTCACGCGCCAGCCGCTCGAGCCCTGACGCTGGAACGGTCGAGTCCGCAGCCAGGTCCAGACGATCGAAGCTGCGCTCCACCAGCAAGAGCCGGAGCTGGGCCCACGCCTGCTCGACCGGATTGCCTTCACGACCGGCGGCGAACGCGGACTCGAGTGCCGGGCGGACCCCGATCTGGAAGCCAAGTTCGGCGGCCGTGGAGGTCCAGGTCTGGTCACCGTAGCGCAGCACGAGCGGGCGCTGGGCCAGTTCGGCCGCCCGGTCTGCCAGGGCGGCGCGCGCCTCGTCCTGGGAGGCGCCGCCGAGGTCCACACCCAGCGCGCGGACACCCGGGTGGAACCGGCCAGCGTAGGCCAGCCGGAAGCCGAGAGCCAGGCTGATCGCCAGGAGCGCCAGCGCGCTGGCAAGCAACGCCAGGTGAGCTCGGCGCCCGGCGAGCGAGAACAGCCTGGGAGTCGACCAGGGAAGTTGGCCTGGAGGGCGGAAGATAGTTGTCCTCCTCATTGAGGCAGGGATAGCCACAGAGGCCGCCCGGCGGCGGCCGCTGGTGGCACGTTGGTGCCGCCCCGGCAATCTTCGTGCCCGGTCGAGCGCCTGCTCCGCCCTTGCTGTGCCCGGCCACCGCCCCTGGAATCGGCCGCACGCACCCGGCAGCCTCCTCCCGTTGACGCCGCCCCGGCAGCCCCCTATGCTGAGCAGTGCCGTCGCGGGGGGGAGCCAGCGCGGGGCAGGGAGCAGCAGGCATGAGCGGGAACGGGCAGCAGGGAGCGGGGGAGCCGGGCGCGCAGCGGTGGAGCGTGGTCGGGCGCAACGTGGAGCGCGTGGACGGACTGGAGAAGGTCAGCGGCGCCGCTCAGTACGTGGCCGACGTGAAGCTGCCGGGCGTGCTGGAGGCGAAGGTGCTGCGCAGCCCCTACCCGCACGCGCGCGTCCTGCACGTTGATACCAGCAGGGCGCGCCGCCTGCCCGGCGTGGTCGCAGTGGTGGCGGGCGCAGACAGCCCGAAGCGGCGCTGGGGCACCTTCGTGCAGGACCAGTACCCCCTGGCCGTGGACAGGGTGCGCTACGTGGGCGACGAGCTGGCGGCCGTGGCCGCGGTCGACGCGGACGTGGCCCAGGAAGCGCTCGCGCTCATCCAGGTCGAGTACGAGGAGCTGCCCGCCGTGTTCGACCCCGCGCAGGCGATGCAGCCGGATGCGCCCCGGCTGCACGAGGAGTGCGCGGACAACGTGGCCTTGCACCTCAAGGTCGAGCGCGGCGACGTGGAGCGGGCGCTGGCCGCGGCGGACGTGGTGGTCGAGGGCACCTTCGAGAGCGCCATGCAGTGGATCGCGGCCCTGGAGACCATCGGCACGGTGGCCCAGCTCGGCCCGCGCGGCAAGCTGACCCTGTGGATGAACGACCAGACCATCTTCGTGTCCCGGGCGCGGATCGCCTGGGCGCTTGGCCTGGAGGTGAGCGACGTGCGGGTCATTCAGACGGCCATCGGCGGCGGCTTCGGCGGCAAGACCTGCGACGACAACAATCCCATGATCTGCGGGCTGCTGGCCATGCGCGCCCGCGGCCGCCCGGTGCGGCTGATCAACAGCCGCGAAGAGGAGTTCCTGGCCGGCAGTCGTCCCCGCGTCCCGATGAAGGTGTGGCTCCGCCTGGGCTTCCGGGCCGACGGGCTGATCGTCGCCAAGGACATGCGCCTCGTGGCCGACAACGGGGCCTACTGCGCCAAGGCGCCTGGGGTGGTGAGCGTGGCTGGGATGCGGTCGGACACCATGTACCGCTTCCGCGACGTGCGCTCCGAGGTGTTCCTGGTCTACACCAACAAGATCCCCACCGGCGCCTTTCGCGGCTTCGGCATGCCCTCCGCCGAGTTCGCCCTGGGACAGGTGGTGGACATGGGCGCCGAGCGCCTGGGCCTCGATCCGAAGCAGGTGGCGCTGGCCAACGCCATCGACCCGGGCCACGTCTCCGTGCATGGCAACCGGGTGATCAGTTGCGAGCTGACGGCGTGCATCGAGCAGGCGACGGCGATCTTCGGGTGGGAGCAGGCCCGGCAGGAGCGCCGCCCGTACCACGGCTTCGGCCTGGCGGCCGGCGTGCATGTGAGCGGCAAGCGCCACCACGGCGACTACGACGGCTCGTCCGTCCTGGTCGAAGTGGGTGAGGACGGCAAGGTGGCCATCTGGTCGGGCGAAGGCGAGACTGGCCAGGGAGCGACGACGATCCTGTGTCAGATGGCGGCGGAGGCGCTGGGGGTGCGCTACGAGGACGTGAGCGTCTCGACCGCCGATACAGCCACCACCCCCCACGCGCGCGGCGCCTACGCCAGCCGCCTGACGTTCATCGCCGGCAACGCCCTGCTGGACGCCACGCGCCAGGTGCGGGAGCAACTGCTGGAGACCGCGGCCGAGCTGCTGGAGGCGAGCGCAGACGACCTGGAGATCGCCGAGGGGCGGGTGCGGGTGCGCGGGCTGCCCCAGCGCTCGGTAAGCGTGGCGGAGGTGGCGCGCAAGCGGCTGTTCCGCAAGGGGGGCAAGCCGATCGTGGCCTTCGGCACCTTCGACGCGAACACGGAGTTCCAGGACGCCCAGCGGTTCGGGAACGAGTCGCCGGCCTACGGCTTCTGCTGCCACGCGGTCGAGGTGGCGGTCGATCCCGACACCGGCCGCGTCGAGATCGTCCGCTACCTGGCGGTCTCGGACGGCGGGACGGTCATCCACCCCGTGCTGGCTGAGGTCCAGGTGGAGGGCGCTGTGGCCCAGGGCCTGGGCTACGCCACCACCGAGGGCATGCTGTTCGACCAGGGCCGCCCGCTCAACTCGAACTTCTCCGACTACCGCCTGCCATGTATCGCCGACATGCCGCCCTTCCAGCAGGTGTTCGTACCCTCCTACGAGCCGACCGGCCCGTTCGGAGCCAAGGGGCTGGGCGAGCTGGGCCTGAGCCCGGTGGCGCCCGCGCTGGCCAACGCCATCTACGACGCGGTGGGGGTGCGCGTGACCAGCCTGCCCCTGACCGCGGAGAAGGTATTCTGGGCGCTACGCGGAGGCGCGGGCCAGCGCGACCAGGGAAGCTCTATCGAAAGTGGCTCGGAGTGAGGCTAGTAAAGCCATACTGTCTGAAGTGTCGATCGAACGTGAACGCATAGTCAATACCCAGCCGTTCCATCGGAGGTATTATCGCACGGATCGGCTGGTGGCTTCTGGAGACGGGGCGGACACGCAGGTCCGCCCCTACTAACTGCCTGCTGCCTTCTGCGTACTGCCTACTGAAAGGAGCATAGGATGGTCGCAACGCACCAAGAGGTGCTCGGGCGCATCGACGACGACGAGCTGAAGGAGATGATGCTCGACGTGGTCAACATTCCCAGCCTCACGGGCGACGAGCAGGCGATGGGCGAGTACCTGGCTCGGCGCTACGGGGAGCTGGGCATGGAGGTGGAGCTGCAGCCGGTGGAGGAGGACCGTCTGAACGTGCTGGCCCGCTGGCGGGGCACGGGCGGCGGGCCGACGGTCATGCTACTGGGCCACATGGACACCGCGCCCTACGTCCCGTCCATCAACCCCTACCGCCTGCGCCGCCCCGGCCAGCCGCTCGGGGGGATGATCGATGGCATCTGGGTGTACGGGCCGGGCGCCTCGAACATGAAGTGCTGCTTCCCGGCCTACTACCAGTTGGCCAAGTCCATCCGCGACGCCCAGGTGGCGCTGCGTGGCGACATCCTGATCGCCGCGGTGGTGGGCGAGATCGAGAAGGCGCCCATCGACCAGTACCAGGGCAAGCAGTATCGCGGCTCGGCCTTCGGGGCGCGGTACATGGTCAACCACGGCATCCGGGCCGACTTCTGCATCAACGGCGAACCGACGGGGCTGCGCGTCCAGATGGGCAACACCGGGTACATCTTCGCCAGGTTCACCACGCGGGGCGTCGTCACCCACACCTGCACCAAGCAGATGGGGGTGGACGCGTACAAGAAGATGGCCCGGGTGATCGCGGCCCTGGAGGCGTGGGAGCCGCGGTACCAGGCGCGCCACCCGCACCCCTTCATGGAGGTGCGCATGGGCATCGGCGGCATCCAGGGCGGCTTCCCCTACACCCCCTCGCGCAACCCGATGCCGGAGTGCTGCCTCTATGTGCATGTGACGCTGCTGCCGCAGCAGTCGGTCAGCTCGGTGGAGCAGGAGCTGCGGGAGCTGCTGGGCGAGCTGGAGCGGGACGACCCGGCACTCGAGGTGGAACTGCTGATCTACGGCGCCAACAACGGGTACGAGATCCCCGAGGACCACCACCTGGTGCAGGTGATGGACCGCGCCCACGCAGCGGTCTTCGGCGAGGCGTCGGTGCGACCGGAGCCGGGCCGCTACAGCGTCTCCAGCGACTGCTCGCCGCTGTTCGAGTACGACATCCCGGGCATCACCTACGGCGCCGGCGGCCTGGGCCGCGGCGGCACCTACTGCGCCTACGACCCAGAGGTCAACGAGGTGGTGAGCCTGGCGCACCTGCGTAAGGCCACCGAGGTCTACACCCTGGCCACCCTGGAGCTGTGCGGGGCGGAATGACGTTCACCACGAGGTACGGAGACGAGGTACGGAGACGAGGTTCACCACGGAGACATGGAGACACGGAGAGCTTTTCATACAAGATAAGTTAAGTAAGGAAACTCCGTGTCTCCGTGTCTCCGTGGTGAACGTCTCCTCGTCTCCTCGCCCGCGTGGTGAGCATGGAGACACGGAGAGGATTCGAGGATGGAGGAGAGAACCATGCAGGCCAACGAGGAAGGGCTGCTGCTGACCCTGGAGCAGAAGGTGGCGCCGGGGCACACGGCGCTGGTGGTGGTGGACGTGCAGAACGACTTCGCGGCCGAGGGCGGGTTTTTCCACCGGGCCTGGAACGACCTGTCCAGCGCCCAGGCAGCCCTCCCGCCTCTGAAGCGGCTGATCGAGCGGGCGCGCCAGGCCGGGGTGCTGGTGGCCTTCATCCAGGCGATCTACGACCCCGAGTACCTGTCGGAGCCCATGCGCGAGCGCAACCGCCGCCTGGGGCTGGAGGTCCCGCGCTGTATCAGCGGTACCTGGGGCGCCGACTTCTGCGAGGTACGGCCCGAGCCAGGCGAGCCGGTGGTGATCAAGCACCGCTACAGCGCCTTCATGGGCACCAAGCTGGACCACCTGCTCCGGGAGCGAGGCATCCGCAGTCTGCTGCTGGCCGGCATCTCCAGCGACACCTGCGTAGAGTCCACCGCCCGCGATGGCTACTTCATGGACTACTACATCACCATGGTCGCCGACTGCTGCGGCGCGATCAACGACCAGGACCACCGTAGCGCGCTCACCCGCTGCGCGCGGGACTTCGGTACGGTGGCCACCTCAGCCGAGATCGTAGCCGCCTGGGAGCGGCTGGGAGTCGTTGCCGTGGCGCCGACGCCGGTCGCCCGCTCGGGCGGCTGAGGCGCGCTGCAAGAGGCTGCAAGCGGATTGAGCCGCGACGGCAGTGGCACGGCACGCCGTGCCACTGCCGTCGCGGCTCAATCCTCAACGGAAACCGCGCTAGACGAACAGGGTGACGTCGGCCTCGGAGGCGAAGTCCAGGAACGTGGCCGCGCCGGCGAAGGTGACGCCGGGCAGCAGTTCCTCCTGCCGCACCCCCATGACACCCATGGTGGTGGTGCAACTGATCAACTGCACCCCGCTGGCCCGGGCGGTCTCCAGCAGTTGCTCGAGCTTCGGGATGCGCGCCCGCGTGAACCAGCGCTGCATCATGGCCGTGGCCAGGGCGGTCATGCCCGGCAGGGCGCCCAGCAGGTTGGGCACCGGCACCGGCATGGCCGGGTTGCCCAGCGGCGGCACTTTCAGGCGCGGCAGCTTCTTGCGATTGAGGATGTCCAGCCCGTAGAAGGTGAAGAAGATCCCCACCTCCCAGTCCATCGCGGCGGCCGTGGTGGCCAGGATGAGGGGCGGATAGGCCATGTCCAGCGTGCCCTTGGAGGCGACGATGGCCAGCCGCTTCCGCCGCGCAGGGCTGGCCCCATTGGGGTGCGGCCTGGGGGCCAGCAACTCCTGCAGCCTGGCCTGCAACGCCGCGTCTACCCGGGCGTCCACCTCCTGTTTGATCCGTGCCTCGACGGCCGGCGTCAGCTCTACCGGTTGCACAGCCATGGCTGCTCCCTATTCCAACCGGCCGGGGCCGGCCTTGCGCAGGTAGTAAATGAAGGTGCCGTCCTGCTCGCGCGCGGCCAGGAGCTCGTGGCCGGTGTGCCGGGCGAAGGCCGGGAAGTCGGCCTTCGACCCCAGGTCGGTGGCCAGCACCTGCAACACCTGGCCTGGCGCCAGGGCGTCCAGCGCCTGGCGCGCCTGGATGATGGGCACGGGACACAGAGTGCCCCGGCAGTCGAGTGTTCGGTCCACGGGCAGGTCAGCGCCATTGCTTGCCACAGTCCACCTCCTGGCAACTCCGCCACCCTCCTCGAGCGGCTGAAGGCGAGTATGTCGATCAAGAATACCATGAATTGTGCGTGGCAGCAAGGAGGGCGCGCCAACGAGGTAGAGAGCGGTGTTTTGCTGGAATTGGCCGGGGTGTCATAGACAGGCGTCCACCCCTCCCGTAAGCTGAGCGGGTCAAATCCAATCAGCGGCAGCAAGCGGGCAGAGCCGCTTGACGCCGGCCGGCCCAGGGAATAGCATGGGGTCAACAATCCGGGGGCGCAACTGCCGTTCTCCAGAACGCCCCCGCTTCGCATCCCTGTCCTGCCTGCGGTCCCGCGGTTTCTCACAGCATCTCCCTGATCGACGCGCGCCACGTCGTCCGTTGTCGCGGCCAGCGTCGGGATAAGTACATGGCTCCAGGCGTTGCCATCTGCAGGGTGATCGGCGTCTGTCTGTGGGCTGACCTCGAGCGGGCCAGGCAACCGATGGAGAGCCGGTGGGTCGGAGACTCGGTGAGAGGAGCTTGACGGCATGACACACGTTCTTGAGAGGAGCTTGGCAGCATGACAGGCGTTCGTGAGCGGTTGAGGAGCGGCACCCCTGGTGAGGCATCGGGAACCTACGGCATGGACTTTTCGGTCCTGCCAGGTGCCCCGGGGGTCGCCGCGGGGCAGCCCAGTGCGGCAGCCGAGTTGCCCACGGGGCGCGACCTGCACGGCTTTCTGGCCTTTCTCCAGCAGCACCACCCGGACCAACTGTTCTTCGTCGATCGCGAGGTCGACCCGAAGTTCGAGGTCACGGCGCTGCTGGCCAAGCTCGAGCGCCAGGGGCGCTACCCGGTGGTCGTGTTCCGGAACGTGCGCGGTTCGCGCATCCCGGTGGTCACCAACGTCCACGCCAGCTTCCATCGGCTGGCCATGGCGATCGGGCTGCCGGCCAAAGCCTCGGCCCAGGACTTTATCCGCCAGTACAGCCAGCGGGAGAGCCACCCGCTCCAGCCCGTGCGGGTGCCACGGGAGGAGGCGCCGGTCAAAGAGGTCATCCTGACCGGGGACCAGGTCAACCTGTACGACCTGCCGCTGCTGACCTATCACGAGAAGGACGCCGGCTCCTACATCACCTGCGCCGTCGAGGTGCTGCGCGATCCGGACACCGGGGTGCGCAACGCAGGGGTGTATCGGCTGATGCGCCAGGGGCGGGACGAGTTCGGCATCCAGATCTCGGAGACCGCCGATGGGCACTATATCCTCAAGAAGCACATGAAGCGGGGCCAGCCGGCTCCGGTGGCGATCTTCATCGGCCACCATCCCTCGGTCATCCTGGGCTGTCTGACCATCGCACCCCTGGAGACCGACGAGTTCACTTTCGCCGGGGCGATGCTCGGCGAGCCGCTGCGGATCGTGCCGGCCGAGACGGTGGACCTGGAGGTGCCGGCGGACGCCGAGATCGTGCTGGAGGGGGAGATCCTGCCCAATATGCGGCGGCCGGAGGCGCCCTTCGGAGAGTACCCGGGCACGTACGGGCCGCAGCGGATCAACCCGGTGGTCAAGATCAAGGCGATCACCATGCGGCGCGACCCGCTGTACCTGTCCTCGTTCGTGGGACACCCGGACAACCTGCTGCTGAATGGGGTGCCGCGCCCGAGCTACATCGAGAAGGTGGTGAAGATCGCCTCGCCCACCGTGAAAGCGGTCTACGTGCCGCCCTCGGGGCGGTGCCGCTTCGTGTGCTACATCGCGCTGGAGAAGCTGATCGAGGGCGAGCCGAAGAACGCGGCCATGGCGGCCTTCGCGGCGGACCCGCTGGTGAAGTACGTGGTGGTGGTGGACGAGGACGTGGACATCACCAACGACTCCGACGTGATGCATGCCATCGCCACCCGGGTGCGGGCCGACACGGACATCTTCATGGTCACTCACGCGCGGGGCTCACCGCTGGACCCGGCCTCCTACGACCCGGCGGCGGGATCGCACCTGGTGACCAAGATGGGCATCGACGCCACCCGCAAGCCCAACTATCCCGATGAGATCTCGGTGCCCGGCACGGACGAGATCGACCCGGCGGAGTACCTGGTGCCCAGCAGATAGAGGAGGCGGGACAGGCCGCGCAGGCTACGCGCAATGGTGCGTACGACGGCGCTCACTCTATACCAGGGAGGCGAGGAGAGGATGCCGAGCAAGAAGCTGCTCCATGGAATCGTCCCAGCGCTCGCGCTGGCCGGCCTGCTGATGGCCGCCTGCGCCCCCGCGGCCGCGCCCAGCCCCACCGCCGCGCCGGCCAAACCCGCGCCCACGACCGCGCCGGCCAAACCCGCGCCCACGGCCGCGCCCGCCAAACCCGCGCCCGAGAAGCCCGCCGCTACGCAGGCGCCCGCTCCCAAGCCGACGGAACCGCCAGTAGCCAGGCCCGCGTTTGACGAGCAGGCCGTAGCCGAGTTCTACAAGGGCAAGACCGTGCGCATCATCGTCGGCGCCGGGCCTGGCGGCTCGTTCGACATCTACGCCCGGATGGTGGCCAAGCAGTTGCCGCGCTACATCCCGGGCAATCCAACGGTCATCGTGGAGAACCAGCCGGGCGCGGTCAGCATCCTGGCAGCCAACGCGGTCTACAACACCGAGCGCAAAGACGGCACGGTCATCGGCTACGTGGTCGAGAACTTCATCCTGCAGCAGGTGATCGGCGCGCCCGGGGTGCAGTTCGACGCCGGCAAGTTCCAGTACCTGAGCAGCACCGTCAGGACCGCGGGCGCCTGCCAGACGCGGACGGACACCGGGATCAAGAGCATTCAGGAGGTGCTGGAGGGCAAGCAGTTGATCGTGGGCAGCACCGGGCCCGGCTCGCTCACCAACGACGTCCCGGCCGCGCTGAAGGCGGCGCTGGGCGCCAACATCAAGATCGTGCCGGGCTACGACGGAACGGCCAAGATGCGCCTGGCGCTCGAGGCGAAGGAGGTCGACGGCCTGTGCAGCACCTTCGACGAGATGGTGGTCTTCGATCGCGAGAAGCTGGAGGGCAGCAATCCATCGCGGAAGGTGCTGGTGATCATGGGCGCCGAGACGCCCAACCATCCCTACCTGAAGGGCGTGCCGGCGGTCGAAACCCTGGCCAGGACCGACGAGGCCAGACAACTGCTGCGGCTGGTCCACGCTCCGGCCGAAATGACCAAGCCCTGGGTCGTGGCGCCAGAAGTGCCGAAGGAGCGCGTGGAGGCGCTGCGCAAGGCGGTGCTGGGCACCCTGGCCGACAAGGAATTCCTGGCCGACGCGGACAAGGGCGGCTGGACGGTGAGCCCGCGCAGCGGCGAGGAAGTGGCCCAGATCGCTCGCTCGGTGCTGAGCACGCCCCCGGCGACGATCGAGAAGCTGAAGGCGATCCTGAAGTAGGGGCGAGC
The DNA here is from genome assembly GCA_016210245.1 of Chloroflexota bacterium. Classification (GTDB taxonomy): domain Bacteria; phylum Chloroflexota; class UBA6077; order UBA6077; family JACQUR01; genus JACQUR01. The sequence goes on along the minus strand of JACQUR010000426.1, from coordinate 5,389 downwards.
CAGCGGCTCGCCCCTCCTGCCCGAGTCTGTGAAGAGAGGGGTCCGCAGGCACCGCGGCGCTCCTGTGCAAGACCCTGAACCGCACCCTGGGCAGCACAGGGCGGTTGACAGCGCCGCTGTTCATCTGGGGCAACGCAGCCCAGATCTACCTCCATGCTGGTCGGCCGCCCGCCGCGCGCGCTCTGAACGGGCTCGGGCTTGGCGCCTACTCGCCCCTGGCCAAGGAGGCCCGCGCCAGGCTACTCTCCGAGCTGGATCAGACGCAGCCGGCCGTGATCGTGCTCGATCCGATGACCGAAGACCCCGCGGAGGACCTGGCGCTGGCCCGCTTCCCCGCGCTCCAGCGCCTCCTCCAGACCGCCTACGCGCGCGAAGGAGGCCCCGAGCAGTTCGACGGCTGGGCCATCTACGTGCGCCGCGCCGGAAGCTGACTTCCATGCCGCCACGATTTCTTGTCCAACAAAGCCAAGGGGAAACCGCCAATAGGTGACGAACCGAATGGGGTGGGGTACAATACGGACGGAGAGGCATGGAAATGTCCAAAGAGCGTGCAGCATCGAAAATCTGTACGATCCGCGTTCCTGTGGAGAAGGTTACCCCCGCCACGATCGCACGGCGGCGGGAAGTGGTGTCCGCCATCCTTCGGACGCGGGATGCGATTGGCCCCCTGAAGAAGTTCTCGGTCTCTCGAGTCATCCGCAGCATGAGGGAAGGCAAGGCAAGCCGCTGAGTGGCTGAGCGTCCCCGTTTCGTGGTTGACGCGTCGGTCGCGGGCAAGTGGTTTCTTCGAGACGAAGACCACACCCACCAGGCTGACCAGCTTCTTCTCGACTACCAGGAGAGGCGTGTTTCCTTGATCGCCCCCGATTACCTGCGCTACGAGGTCCCCAGCCTGATCTGCAAGGCGGTTGGCGGGAAACGGATCACCCCTGAAGACGCACGGAATCTGATAGGCTTGTTCGGAGTTCTGGAACTGCGGACGGTCAGGACGAGGAAACTCGTGGAGGGGGCGCTGGAGATGGGACTTCGGTACTCCTGTACGTTCTACGATGGGCTCTACCTGGCCCTGGCTGAGGCTATTGGCTGCCGGATGGTTCACGCCGACGCCAAGCTGAGGCGCACTCTCAAAGGGCGCTTTCCCCTTGAGCTGTGGATTGAAGACTACTGGTCCCCGTAACCTACTGAGCGCCCCCTATTTCCTGATCGACACCGCCACCACCAACCTGGTTGGCTCCTACTGCTCGAAGGAGGCCGCGCTGGAGGCAGTGGCCGATGCTGCCCGCCGCTATGGGCGCGACTCCGATGCGGTGACTTGCCTCGCTCTGCTGCGTGACGATGTGCCGGAGCACGAGGCTTGCGTCGCTAGCGGCAGGGTACTGGTCGCGCTCGCCCTGGAGGGCTCCGGCCAGCCTGAGCAGGCTATCCACGTCTCCCGTGCTGCCGCCGGGGACGTGGCGATGCGCCATACTGCTCGTGGAAGCAAGAAGAAGCGGAGGCGCCTGTGATTACCAAGTCCATCCGGCTGACCGAGGAGGAGGCCACTGAACTCCGCGACTTTCTTGACCTCACCGGAGAGGTGGAGGCGGCCGTCCTCAAGAGAGCCGCGTTGCACGGCCTGCAGGAACTCCGCCTCGAACAGGCGGCGCTGGCCTACCTGAAGAGCGGCGACTCGTACGAGGCTGCTGAGATTGCCCGTCTGCCCCGAGCCCAGTTCCTCAGCGTCCTGATGGACCGGGGTGTGGCCCTCCTCAAAGATCCCTCTACGCTGCTGGAAGAGGTTTCCTTCCTCGCGGATGCTCTGGGCAGTGAGCGGCTGCGGGCGGCCGTCAGTCGCCTCGATGAGGCGCGTAGCGAAGCTCGACCTCATCTCCTGCATCACCACGCCTGACTTCATTGCCCGGGCGCACCAGCTTCTGGACACACTGCAAGGCTGATCTCCATCCAGGTCCGTCCCGAGCGGTGCCGATCTCGTCCGGTGTCGCCGAGGGTGCGGTTCAAGGATGAGTACCGCTCTATCCTGGGCATGATGGCGTTCGCCATCTGGGCCAGTCTGCCGCTGGAACTGCTGACCTCGGATGAGGAGAGCGACTACGGCGAGGACTTCGTTCGAGAACGGGGCTATGACTGCCCCTGGCCGCGCTCCTCCTTCAAGATGTGAAGGAACTGGAGCGCGTTGACGATCTTGACTCCCTCGTACTCCCCAAGATCCAAGAGGTCCCCATCCTCGCTCACGAGGTACTGGGCTTTGGCCGCACGTGCGGTGGCCAGGAACTTATCGTCCTTGGGATCGCGTGAAATCGACAAGATCGTCGGCAGCTCAACCACATTCGCCTGCGCGAGGAGATCCAGGACCTTCCTGCGGTTCAATCCGCGCAGGCTGCGGAACTTCCGGGCCAGCTCAGGCCGGGCGAGCACCTCCAGCATCTCGACGAGCACGGGCTCGGATACGAACAGACGGTACTCATCGGCGTATTCAAAGATCAGTGCGCCCCACCGGCTGTGCGGATTGATGAGACTGCGGACGAAGACCACCGTGTCAAAGACTACCCTTAGCATGTCGTTTGCGGACCGCGGCAACCGCCCGGTCGATAGCCGCGTCGATCTCCTCCTCGGGTAGCTCCTTGGCCTCGTCGCGTACTGGTGCGAATAGGTCGTAGAGTTGCCGCATCCACGGTGAGCCCGCGGCAGTTTCGGCAACGCGCAGCGGTTTGACGCGCAGTTCGTCGCTGTGCAGCGTGATCTGCAAGAGCGTGTCGTCAGTGAGGCCGAGTTGCTTGCGGAACTCGGCTGGGATGGTGATTTGCCCGCTTCGGAGCGGACGGACGATCCTGGTCATAGGCCGTTCTTTCACTTCTGCCCCCTCCTCTCCGAGGTAGTGGGAACTACGAAAGATGTAATTATGTAATTCTGAATATAGCACGGGGCGGAGAAGGAGTCAACAGCGCCTCACGGCTTGATCGCCTCCCCCTTCTGCGCCGTGACACGCTGCACGACCGCCAGCGGGTCTGTCACGCCGTAGAGACGCCTTGCTTGCAGCGACTGCGGTAGAGCCGTGAGGAGTCCCCCAGGAGTTCGCCGCGTCCGATCGCTGCGGCCAGGACTTCTCCCTGTACGGCTGGAAGATCGACATCAAGACCACGGTCTACCGCCCGGGCAAACTCGTCTACCGCCTGGGCACCCACCACCCGTCCGACGTGTACGTGCTGGTGGTGCTGGACGAGCAGCACCTCCAGCGTTCCCGCCCGGTCGGGTGGGCCTGGCGCGAGGAACTGCTGCGCGGCGAGGCGGTGGACTGGCACAACGCCGGCCTGCCGGCTCGAGTGCTCCCGCAGTCACGGCTGCGTCCGATGGACACCTTGCGTTCGTCTCTGTGCCTCGAACGGGCGCTGCTCGAAGGGGAGGCCGATGAAGCGATGGTTCGGAGCCCTCGGGCTCGGACCTGGGCTGCTCCTCGCCGCAGCGGTGCCGGACTTTGCCCGACATCCAGCAGCACCCAGACCTCGGCAGGCGTCTGGGGTCACAGCAGGCGCATCAACAAGGGCATGCTCCCACGCGACACACTCGCCCTCGCTTGTCTCCCCCGCACCTTCCAGCCCGATACCCTACTCTCACGGCTCACACCAACCAGGTGAAGGGTTACAAAGCTCGGTCTGAATCGTTTCGTGGGTCTGGTGCATCTAACACTGTATGGGAGCGGTGCATGCGCCCCGGGGAGCGTAGTAGGCAAGAGAGTGGAGGGAGGTTTGTTCACATGACTAGCCCGTACTTCAGCGACCGAGAACTCGGGCCTCGCCCTCGCATCAATGGGGATGTTTCTCCAGGAGCCTGGGGCGGAATCGTTGCCGCCGTAGAATCTCGCATTACAGATGGGTCACTTGGTCATCACTACCCAGCCAGGTGTGAAGACGGCCTAGGCTGCTACGGGTGTGACCGTGATTCATTCCGATTAGCGGTCCAGAGCGAGATTCCTGACCTGACTTGGCCGTTGGATCCCGACCAACTGCCGCAAACGCTCGTCGTGCTTGATCTGGTGGAGTTCTGTTACCGGGCTGTGGGCAAGCCGATACCTGGCAGTCTTCATAAGTTCTTTGGTCATACCCATCTCAGTTTTCACGCTCAAGCGGGTCAAACAGCCTTCAGACAGGATATTAATCGTATTCTCGCTCGAAACCAGCTCGTCTACGAATTGGATGCTGAAGGCCAGGTTGTGCGCCTGGCGCCGCTCATCCTTCGAGAAGTTCTCGTGTCATCAGTATTCCGAACCGGTGATCCCGAGCTTGACTCATTGCTTCATGATGCGCGAGCGAAATACCTTGACCCAGATCCGCGCATTCGCCGGGAGTCACTTGAGAAGCTTTGGGATGCGTGGGAGCGACTCAAGACTCTTGAACCCGGAAAAGACAAGAAGGCATCTATTGCATCGCTACTTGGCAGAGCTGCTGTCGAACCGAGTTTTCGCGCTACACTTGACAGCGAGGCATCAGAGTTGACTCGCATCGGTAATGCCTTCCTGATTCGCCACGCCGAGAAGAGTCAGGTACGCCTGGAAATGGACGAACACGTCGATTACCTCTTCCATCGTTTGTTCGCGCTGATTCGGCTCTTACTCCGAACAACTGGTCGTGGCGGATAGCTGAGGCTGGAGATCTCCTCATGGTATCCGATGGACAAGGGGTGAAAGGACATCCAAGCCTTGCACCATGCTCATGTGTCCCGGTGGTGTACCGGAACCGAAACACTTTGCGCGGCATTCCCAGGTACCGCAAGACCCTTTGGCTATACTACACTGCTAACATTAGTCAACAGGAGGTTGCTGTGCGACTCAGAGTAGTAGCAGGCAGACTGCTTCTCCTTCTGGAGAGCGGTGATCTGATCGAGTATGGTGATCTGGAGGAAACGACGAGTCCCGGTTGTCGATACTCGGGTCCCACCATCGTGTACGAGGTTGGCACCGAGATGCCAGAGGAGATGGCCGCAGCCATCCAGGAGGCGCCAGAGCGGCGGTCGTAGGTCTTGTGCCAGTAGGTGTTCTGCGGCGACCACTGGCGGACCGAGTGGATCACCTTCCCGAGTTCCTTGAGACGCCGCCAGCAATGAACCAACCTGCCAGCACAACCGCTTTCGGCGCCGGTGCCGAAGTCGCTGGCAGGGCGGGGCAGGCGTCCGTAGCTGGCAGCGCTGCCACCTGGCGGAGGACACACAGGGCGTCCAGGGCGGTCACGTTGCCGCTGCCGTTCACGTCGGCGTGCTGGTAGGTGAAGCCGCTGGCCAGGGTGGCGGTGAGGTTGTCCGGATTGGCTACGGCCACCTCCACGGCCGTCTGCAGGGCCGATATGGGGCAATTGGGTACCTCGGGGAGCGCGGCGACCTGGCGCAGGACGCACAGGGC
>JACQUR010000413.1 GCA_016210245.1 Chloroflexota bacterium | reverse complement strand
CCCCAGTATCACCCGCGACGTGTCCGGCGAAGGCGTCCAGCAGGCGCTGCTCAAGATCATCGAGGGCACGGTGGCCAACGTGCCGCCCCAGGGGGGGCGCAAGCACCCCCACCAGGATTTCATCCAGATCAACACCACCAACATCCTGTTCCTCTGCGGCGGCGCGTTTGAAGGGCTAGAGGACATCGTCGCCCACCGCGTGGGCTCCAAGCGCACGATGGGCTTCAAGGCCGAGCCCCGCTCGCTCAGCGACACCGCCTCGCTGCTCCACCAGCTCACCTCGGACGACCTGCTGAAGTATGGGCTGATTCCGGAGTTCGTGGGCCGCCTGCCGGTCGTCGTCAGCATCGACCCGCTGAGCAAGGACGACCTGATGCGCATCCTCACCGAGCCGCGCAATGCCATCACCAAGCAGTATGCCAAGTTCCTGAGCCTGGACAAGGTGGAGTTGATCTTCACCCAGGACGCGCTCGAGGCGGCCTCGCGGAAGGCGCTCGAGCTCAAGACGGGCGCCCGGGGCCTGCGCACGATCATCGAAGAAGTGCTGCTCGACGTGATGTACGAGATCCCCTCGCGCGGCGACGTGCGCAAGTGCATCATCAATGCGGACACGATCGCGCAGGGCAAGCAGCCCATCCTGCTCACGCGCTCGGAGCGCGTGATCGAGATGGAGGAACTGGAGGACGCGTCGGCGTAGGCCCTGCGCAAGCAGCAAGCAGCAGGCGGAGCGCACGGGAGGTGCGCTCCGCCTGCTGCTTGCTGCTTACTGCTTCCTGGCTACTGGCCGAGCGAGGCGGGCCAGCAGGATGCCGATCTCGAAGAGCATGTAGAGCGGCAGGGCGACCAGGGCCTGGTTGAACGGGTCTGGCGTGGGGGTGATGACCGCGCCCACCACGAAGGCCAGGACAATGGCCCACTTCCGCAGGCCGGCCAGGCGGCGCGCGTCCACCACCCCCAGCGTGGCCAGTGCGAACATCACCAGGGGCAGCTCGAAGGCGACGCCCATCCAGAAGAGCAGCATGGTGACGGTGCCCACGTACTCGCCGAAGCTCCAGTTGGGCGGGACCAACTCGGCCCCAAACCCGAGCAAGAAGCGGACGGCGAAGGGCACCAGGGCGAAGTAGCCGAAGGTCACGCCCAACAGGAAGGACACCATCACCCCGGGCACGGCCAGCAGCAGCAGCTTCTGCTCCCTGGGGTACAGGGCGGGCATGATGAAGGCGATGACCTGGTAGATGATGACCGGCATGGCGAAGGCGGCGCCCACCAGGAGCGCCACCTGGAAGTAGGTGAAGAGCGTCTCGCCCGGCTTGATCGCCTGGACGGACCCGGCCGCGGGGGCGACCACGAGCCCGATGAGCGCCCAGGCCAGGGAGCTGTAGCCAGGCACGGGCACCGCCGCGATGGCCAGGCCCAGCATGATGGCGAGGCTGCAGATGACCAGCCGCCGCCGCAGCTCGTCCAGGTGCTCCAGCAGAGTCATCTCCCGGTCGTGGGGCGGCTGCTTGGGCTGGGGCGTGCTCACCTGCTGCTCGGGAAGGGTCCCTGTGCTCACCCTGGCTCCTCTGAAGAAGTCAAGAGGCGAGAGAGACACGGCCACTGCACCTCTGCTCTCGCCTCTTGCCTTTCTTGCCTTTGACTTCTTGCCTGGCCCACCCAGAACCAATTCGGCCTGGCGCCAGGGAACGGGCTCCAGGCTGAGGGGCGGGCTGTGCCTTAGTTATAGCCCAGGGACGGGAGCGCGCTCCACATGGACGTGGAGAGCGCAAACTCGGGACGGCCAGCGGCCTACGCCACCGGCCTGCTGGCTGGCCCTCCAGCCAGCGGCCTGCGCATGGGTGCCGCTACTCCATGTGCTCGTGGAGATAGTCCAGGGCGTCCTGGACGGTGCGCATCCGCTCCGCGTCTTCGTCGGAGATCTTGACGTCGAACTCCTCCTCGAGCGACATGATGAGCTCGACCAGGTCCAGCGAGTCCGCGTTGAGGTCCTCGATGAACGAGGCGTCGGCCGTCACCTCCTCCTCGCTGACGCTGAGCTGCTCCGCGATGATCTTGCGCAGGCGCTCCTCAGCGCTCAAAACCATCCTTCCACCTCCTTGGGTTATCCGTCTTGCCGGGGCGGCGGGCCGGCCTCCCGTTCGGCGGGCAGGGATTCTACCACACGTCCGAGTACGCCGTTCACGAAGCGTGCAGAACTCTCGCTGCCAAAGGTCTTGGCCAGTTCCACGGCCTCGTTGATCGCCACTTTGACGGGAACTGTACCACGCCCGTACAGACATTCGTAGAGGCCCAGCCGCAGGATCGTGCGGTCGATCGCCGACATCTGGTTGAGCGGCCAGGCAGGCGCCTTTTCGTGGATGATCCGGTCCAGCTCGTCGCGGTGGCGGAGTACCCCGGCCGCCAGCTCGCGGGCATAGGCGTCGGCCTCTGGCTTCACCGGGTGCTCGGCCTCGAGCCGCTGGAGCACCTCGCCCGGGCGGTGGTGAGCCAGGTCGACCTCGTACAGCGTCTGGAAGGCCAGGAGGCGGGCCGGCCGCCGCCCGCGGGCGCTACCCCCGCGGCCCTTTCCTTCCCGGCGGTTGTCGTCTCCGGGAGCCGTCGACTCATCCGACGTCCTGGACATAGACGTTGACCTCGCGCACGGGCATGCCCACCAGGTTCGCCACCGCCTCCGCGACGGCGTGCTGCACGCGACCACAGACCACCTGCATATCCGCCTCGCGCTCCAGCACCACGTAGAGGTCGACGGCTGCCGATCCGTCCCGCACCTGCAGGCGGATGCCGCCATCGGGTTGGCGAGTCCGGAACAGCCCGGACAGTTGCTGCCCTCCAGCCAACCGTACCACGCCGGGCACCTCGAGCGCAGCGAGCCGAATCACAGCCGCCACCACGCCAGGCGCTACCTTGATACTGTAAGACTCAGGCGACTCACTCATCGGCTGAGCGCAGCTTCCCGGGCGAGCGGACGCTCGCCCTGCAGGGCGGTGAGGTGCTCTTCGACAAAGCGCACGTCGAGGTCGCCGCGACGAAAGGCCTCGTGGTCCAGCAGCGCAAGCTGGAAGGCGAGGTTCGTCTTCACCCCGTACACCCGACACTCGCGCAGCGCTCCCTGCAGGCGTGCGATCGCCTCCTCGCGCCCGGTGCCCCAGGCGATGATCTTCGCCAGCAGAGAATCATAATAGGGGGGGGTGGTGTAGCCTGAAAAGAGGTGGCTATCGACGCGAATGCCGGGGCCGCCGGGCGCATGGAAGGCCTCGACGAGGCCGGCATCCGGAGTGAAGTCCGCAGCGGGGTCCTCGGCGGTGACGCGACACTCGATGGCATGGCCACGCCACGCCACCTCTTCCTGCCGCCAGCGCAGGGGCTGCCCGCTCGCCAGTCGGATCTGCTCCTTGACCAGGTCCAGCCCGGTGACCATCTCGGTCACGGGGTGCTCCACCTGGATGCGGCAGTTGGCCTCGATGAAGTAGTAGCGCCGCTGCTCGTCCAGGAGGAACTCCATGGTGCCCACCGTCTGGTAGCCAGCGGCCTGGGCGCCCCGCACGGCGAGCGCGCCCATCTGCTGCCGCAACTCGGGCGTCAAGGCTGGCGAGGGCGCCTCTTCCACCAGCTTCTGGTGCCGCCGCTGCGCCGTGCAGTCCCGCTCGCCCAGGTGGATCATGTGGCCGTAGCGGTCGGCGACGATCTGCACCTCCACGTGGCGGGCGTGGGCCAGCAGGCGCTCCAGGTAGAGCCCGCCGTTGGCGAAGTGGGCCTGCGCCTCCAGTTGGGCGATGGGGAAGACGCGCGCGAGCTCCGCCGCGTCGCGGGCCACTCGCATGCCGCGGCCCCCACCGCCGGCCACCGCCTTGAGCATCACCGGATAGCCGATCGCCTCCGCCGCTTGCCGGGCGTCGTCCAGCGAGCAGCACGCCTCGTCGCTGCCTGGGATGATCGGCACGCCCGCCTGCTGCATCAGCTTGCGCGCGCCGACCTTGTCGCCGAAGCGCTCGAGCACCTCGGGCGGAGGGCCGATGAAGGTCAGCCCGTACTGGGCGCAGATCTCGGCCAGATAAGCGTTCTCGGCCAGAAAGCCGTAGCCCGGGTGGATGGCGTCCGCGCCAGTGACCAGGGCAGCGCTGACGATGTTGGGGATGTTGAGGTAGCTGCCATCACTGGCCGCGGGGCCGATGCAGATGGCCTGATCGGCCAGGGCGACCGCCAGGGAGTTGCGGTCCGCCTCGGAATGGGCCACCACCGTGGCGATGCCCAGCTCGCGGCACGCGCGCAGCACCCGCACGGCGATCTCGCCCCGATTGGCGATCAGGATCTTGCGAAACACTAGCCCATCACCATGCCGCCGTCCACGTTGAGCACCTGGCCGGTGATGTAGGCGGCCGCGTCCGTGGCCAGGAAGGCGACCGCTTCGGCGACCTCGGCCGGTGTGCCCGTCCGGCCGAGGGGGATCAGCTCGAGCATCTTCTGGCGGGCCGTCTCGCCGACGGGAGCCCAGATGTCCGTGTGAATGTAGCCCGGGGCGACGGCGTTGGCGGTGATCCCGCGCGAGGCGACCTCGCGCGCCACGGCGCGGGTGAAGCCGATCAACCCGGCCTTGGAGGCCGCGTAGTTGGCCTGGCCAGCATTGCCGACGATCCCGGAGACGGAGCTCAGGTTGACGATGCGCCCGTAGCGCTGGCGGATCATGCTCCGCAGCACTGCCTTCGTGCAGAGATAGGTGCCTTTCAGGTTGGTCTCCAGCACCGCGTCCCAGTCCTGCTCGCTCATGCGCAGGAGCAGGGTATCGCGGGTGATGCCGGCGTTGTTGACCAGGATATCGATCCGCCCGAAAGCCTCGAGCGTCTGTCGGACGAGGGCCTCGACCTGCTGGAGTTGGCTGACATCTGACTGGGCGACATGTACGCGCCGCCCCTGGCGCTCGATGGCCGCCGCCACCTCGGCCGCCGCCTCGGCATTGCTGCGGTAGCTCAGGGCGACGTCGGCGCCGCCCGCGGCCAGGCGTTCGGCGACCGCGCGCCCGATGCCGCGCGAGCCGCCCGTCACCAGCGCCACTCGACCCTCAAACTGCACGCGAACCTCCTGGATCAAGTCCACAGTCGACAGTCGACAGTCGACAGTCGGTTGTCGGTCGGGACCTCCGCTCCCTCATGGTCGCGGCTCCGCTGGAACTCCTTGCGTGAGCGCGCCGAGCGTTTCGCGCAGGCTGGCGGCGTCCTGCACGTTGAAGACGGCCGCCCCGGCAACCGTGCGGCGAGCCAGGCCAGCGAGCGCCTTGCCAGGCCCCAGCTCGACGAAGCGCGTCGAGCCCTGGGCCGCCATGGCCTGCAGCGAGTCGGCCCAGCGCACCGGGGACCAGGTCTGCTCCACCAGCTCGCGCCGGATCTCGGCCACATCCGTGGTGGGCCGGGCGGTCTGGTTGAGCACGATGGGGAAGCGGGGGACGCGCAGGTCGGCCGCGGCCACGAGGGCGGCGAAGGCCTCGCCCGCCGGGCGCATGGAGCGGCTGTGGAACGGCCCGGCGACGTTGAGCGCCAGGGCGCGGCGCGCCCCCGCCGCCCGGGCCAGACGGCAGGCCGCCTCCACGGCTGGCCGCGCTCCAGAGAGCACCACCTGGTCGGGCGCGTTCAGGTTGGCCACCTCCACGCTCTGGCCGGTCTCGGCGCTGGCCTGGGTACACAGGGGGACGAGCGCGCTCGCCTCCAGGCCAAGCACGGCCGCCATTGTCCCGTCGACCGCGGCGCACGCTTCGGCCATGAGGCGGGCGCGGTGGTGGACCAGGTCGAGCGCGTGCTCGGCCTCCAGGGCGCCGGCCGCCACGAGGGCGGCGTACTCGCCGACGCTGTGGCCGGCGCAGCAGCCGACCAGCCTGTCGAGGGCGCGCTCGGGCAGGCGCTCCTCGAGCGCCAGCCAGGCCATCACGCTGGTAGCCACGACCGCGGGCTGGGCGACGGTGGTCCTGGTCAGCTCCTCCAGTGGCCCGCTGGCGCAGAGCTGGCGCAGCGGCAAGGAGGTGACCTGCTCGGCGGTGCGCAGCACCGCCTCGGCGCGCGGGCTGAGCGCAGCCAACTCCACCCCCATGCCCACCTGCTGGGAGGCCTGGCCCGGGAACAGGAGCGCTAACGTACGTGCTGTACCCATTGTGGATTTGAGATTTGACATGGCAGATTTGAGATTTGAGATTGCAGATTGCAGAT
>JACQUR010000037.1 GCA_016210245.1 Chloroflexota bacterium | reverse complement strand
GTCGTGGACCGGCGCGCAGTGGTTGACCAGGCAACGGACGTCGCCATGCGACTCCGTGAATACGTCGACCGCCAGCCAGCGCTGAAGCGAGCCCTCGGGCTGGAAGAAGGGCGCTCGCTGCCGATCTCGACCCTGCGGGGCCAGCAGGTCGACAACAAAGAGTGGCTCGAAGATCCGGCTTCGCCCGCCATCATCGTCGGCACCGTCGACATGGTGGGCTCCCGGCTTCTGTTCGAGGGCTATGGGATAAGCCGCAAGATGCGGCCTTACCACGCCGGCCTGCTGGGAGCAGACACGCTGGTGGTGCTGGATGAGGCGCACCTGGTGCCTCCGTTCGAGAAGCTGCTCGAGACGGTGGCCGAGGGTAGCGCGGTCTTCGGTCCACGCGAGGATGCACTGCGAAAGCTCGTCCCGCCCTTCAAGCTGCTCGCGCTGTCGGCCACCGGCAGGGCATTGGCGAGCAAGTCGTTCGGTCTCGATGAGAAGACGGACCTGAAGCACCCCGTGGTGTGCCGTCGGCTCGACGCGCCGAAGCGCCTTACTATGCATCTGCTCGACGACGAGACCAAGTTGAAGGACGCGCTCGCCGAGCACGCCTGGAAGCTCGCCGATAATGGCACGCGTCCCGTGCGGGTCATCGTGTTCTGCCACAAGCGCGAGGACGCGGCGGCCGCCAGGGAAGCCATCGAGAAGCGGGCCAGGGGCGACAAGAAGGCCGGCATCCCCAAAGTGCATGTTGACCCGCAGCTCTTCGTGGGCGGGCGGCGCGTGTTGGAGCGCCAGGACGCGGCGGCGTGGCTGAAGGAGCGGGGCTTCATCGCAGGCACGAAGGGCAAACCATCTCGGCCCGCCTTCGTGTTCGCAACGTCGGCAGGCGAGGTCGGCGTCGACCTCGACGCCGATCACATGGTCGCGGACCTGGTCTCCTGGGAGCGGATGGTGCAGCGGCTGGGCCGCGTGAACCGGCGCGGCGATGGCGAGGCCACCGTCATCGTGGTCGTCGAACCAGAGCCGAAGCCCAAGGAGGTAGTCCAGGATGCGCTGGCGAAGGATCCGAGCGACAGAACGGAGGCAGAGTCTAAGGCAGTCGCGGCCCACGAGGCGTCGCTCGCACAAGCCCGGGCGCTCCGGAAGCCGCTCGACCGGCTGCCGCGCAAGAACGGCGCCGCCGATGGGAGCCCGGGAGCGCTCCGCGAGCTCAAGCTGAGCGCCGAAGCGGACCCCGAGCTGAGGAAGATCCTCGATGACGCCACCACGCCTGCACCTCTCCGACCGGCCCTCTCACGGGCGCTGGTCGACGCCTGGTCCATGACCTCGCTCAGGGAGCACACCGGGCGACCGGAGATCGACCCATGGCTGCGGGGCTGGGGCAAAGACGACCCCCAGACTTCCGTCGTGTGGCGAACGCATCTGCCGGTGCGGACGCGCGGAGTGGCCGCGACGAAGGCCGAGATCGAGGCGTTCTTCGAGGCCGCGCCACCGCATGCAAGCGAGAGGTTGGAGACGGAGACGTTTCGGGTGGTCAAGTGGCTGGCTGCTCGTGCGAAGGCGTTGACCGGGTCATCGGCCAGCCAGAGCCCGGCTGCCGCCGAGCCGGGCAGTGAGAGCATCGATGCCAGGCAAAGCCTGGAGGCCGAGGAAATGGAGGAGATCGACGGTCTCGACGAGACCGAGCCTCCAACCGAGATCGAGGATGAGGCTGCGGTCGACGATGGCGAGGGCGCACCACTTCGCTGGAACGATATCGTAGGCGTTGTGCTTAGTGGCGCTGGCGATCTGCGGACCGGACTGCGCGTCGCGGATCTGCTGGGCCGCTCTGACAAGGGCATCGACCGCAAGAAACGGGAGCAACTCCAGCGCAACCTCGCCGGTGCGACGCTCGTCGTCGATGCTCGGATCGGGGGGCTGAAGGGCGGGCTCCTGGATCCCACGGCGAAGGATGCGCCTCGCACGGTGGATGATGGGCAAGCGTGGATGGCGGCCGGCGCTCCGCATGGCGGCGATGTATCCTTGGGTCCGGGAGCGCCCGTTGTTCGATTCCGAGTGCGGGTCGCCGAAGCCGGGCAACCGCTCCCGGTCGACACGCAGTGGCGGGAGCGTTTCAGGTTCGCCACCGAGCTGTCGGACGACGGCGAGCCGACCCGTTGGCTCATACTCGAGAAGTGGCGGCACGACGCCGCCACGGAGGAGGACCGATCCGCGGGGCAACCGCAGTTGCTCGATAAGCACCTCGCGTGGACGGAAGAGCGAGCGCGCGACCTGGCGCGCCGGCTGGGCCTGCGCGCCGAGTACGCCGAAACGCTGGCCATCGCGGCTGGCCAGCATGACAGGGGAAAACGGGCCAATCGGTGGCAGCGTGCCTTCAACGCCGAGACCGACGGCGTCTATGCGAAGACCCGCGGTCCGGTGAACACAGCTTTGCTCGACGGCTACCGCCACGAGTTCGGGTCGCTGCCGCTAGCTGCGGAGGATGCGCGCCTTCGCGCGCTTCCGGAAGACCTGCAGGACCTGGCGCTCCACCTGATCGCCGCCCACCACGGCCTGGCGCGTCCCCTGATCGGGACCGGTGGTTGCGAAGACGCCCCGCCATCGGCCCTCGAAGGGCGCGCCCAGGAAGTGGCGCTTCGTTTCGCGCGGCTGCAGAAGCGCTGGGGACCGTGGGGGTTGGCCTGGTGGGAGGCGCTGCTGCGCGCCGCGGACCAGCAAGCCTCGCGCGACAACGACGCCAGGGATTCGAACGCGAGAAAGGAGGGCGGCTGATGGCCGAGGCGTGCATCCCTGTTGACCTCTTCAATCCCGGCCAGGTGTTCGCGTGCCTGGGCTTCCTCGAGGCGGCCGACGTGCTGCTTGGTGACGCGGAGGGCGGGTTCGACTGGAGCGACGAGGCGGATGTCCGCTTTCTGCTCCGGGCGGGGGGTGACAAGAACCCGTTCGCGGTGGTACTTGGGTTCCTATCGGGCGCAGCGGTCCTGTCGCTGGTGCCGTTCAGGTCGGGAAACGATACAGGCAGGTGGCAAGTGCCGACGGAGGTGCTCACGCAAGACGAACCGTTTCCGTTCCCCGATCCACCAAGCCCCGCGACGCTGCCGGCCGTGCTCCAAGGAGCGCGCGCAAACGAAGAGGCTGGCCCGGTGCGGCTCGTCATCGACCACTGGGGTGATCGAACTTCTCGGGACGCCGTGAAGTTCTGGGGCGGTGCTGCAGGATACCCCGGCGCGGCGCTGGCCCGTGACGCGATCGAGCTCGTGCGCGACCGCTGTCTCGGCGCCGAGTTCGATCCGTTCGGCCTCTCGGCAGAGCAGACCAGCAGCTTCCGGTTCGACTGGCGCCGCGACTATGTTCCGGTGGAAATCGGCTTTTCGCTGAACGAACACGCATGGATGGCTCCGATGGGGTTTCCACTCGTCGAGGTCTTCGCGGCGCTGGGCCTTGCGAACGCGCGTCCTCTGAGGGTGCATGCGCTTGAGTACCGCTATGCAGTCATCGGCATCCCCCGTGAGACAGCGCGGGTGTCGCGCGACGAAGCGCTATTCCATCCGAGTCTCCTACGGGCGGCGCTCGGTGGGTCCCCACTCCCCTTTCCCCAACGGGTCTTCCGAATGACCCTCGGTTGGCCCGCAACCGAGGGGCAAGCGCGAGCCATCACTACTGTGAGAGAGGAGCAAGCTCGATGACTACCATGGCGCAACAAGAAGCGAGGCCTCACACGAAGGAGGTCACTGTCGAACTCCTGGACATCTGGGCAACCGACCCAAAGGGCCCCGTCGCGTTGCACTTGAAGCAGACGCTTCTACCGGTCGAGGGTGCAGGTGGGGTCATCTTCCCCCCCACGTACGCCGACATCGGCTACAACATCGACACGCTCTCCGACGGCACCAGGGTCGCGACGATCGACAGCATCGGATCGCAAGCGAATCGAATGGAGCCGATATTCAAGGCTTCCGGCGACG
Source organism: Chloroflexota bacterium (assembly GCA_016210245.1). GTDB lineage: Bacteria > Chloroflexota > UBA6077 > UBA6077 > JACQUR01 > JACQUR01. The sequence goes on along the minus strand of JACQUR010000037.1, from coordinate 8,413 downwards.
GGCAACGCGAGAACGTGCTGGCAGGACTCATCCCACAGATTGAGATCGTGCTGCACTCCGAAGAGAAGCGTTCGATCCTCGACCTGGCGCATCGAGGCGCCGATGCAGTCGTCCAGGCGTCGCCCACTCTGGCAACTGACATGGCGAAGGCGTTTGAGGCCCTCAGACGGACTGGAAATGCAGCGCTCCTATGTACGCTGGCGCCCACGTCGCTTGTGTTCGGTGTGTGGGACTCGCGCGGCGGCACAGGAGAGAAGCGTCCGCGTCTGGTGCGGGCCATCATCCGGGCCTGGGACGTGGAACCACTCCACGCCGCGGCGCAGTTCAACTCGGCCTGGAAGGCACTGAGCGAGCAGCAGCGGGCCGAGCTTGAGAAGGAAGCCAAAGCGAAGAAGACGAAGCTCTCCGAGAAAGGCCTGGCGGACGCCCCGGCGACGTTCCGCAAAGTCGGCACGAGTGCCGCGAAGTACCTCCAGGAGTTTCGCGACGGCGCTCCGAATCCGGAGCGCCGGGTCCTTGGTGGCGTCCTGGCGAAGGGCCGGATCGAACGCGAGGTTACGGTAAACCTGGTGGCGCTGCGCGGTCTCCGCGGCGAAGGAGACGAAGAGACGAAACAGGTTCGAAAGTATCTGTTGGGACTCTCGCTGCTCGCGGCAACCGCGGATATCGACCTGTTCCTGCGAGAGGGCTGCCACCTCCGCTACACGGGTGAGGATGTGTGGCATTCAGTTCCCCGCCGCGGCGAGCCAGAGGAGGTGGACCTGGCATCAGAACCGGCGCGGGCGCTGGTTCTGAACTACGCATCCGCCGCGGCCAAGCACTTCGAGGCCAGGCGGCCGAAGACACTTCTGCACAACTTCAGTCTCACTGAGGCGAAGAAGTTGCTGGCGAAGAAAGACGAAGAAACCCCTGCAGCAGAGTGACCAATGTCTGGTCTTCTTATCACGGTTCGTCTCCACGACGAGCGATACCACGGTATGGGCGACTGGCCTCCGTCTCCCGCGAGACTCTTCCAAGCGCTTGTGGCCGGCGCCGGCTTGAGCGGGCCGTTGGATCGGGAAGACTGCGTGGCACTGGAGTGGCTCCAGGAGCTCAAGCCGCCGCTCATCGCCGCCCCCGCGATGCTGGACGGCCAGAGCTTTGTGAACTACGTACCGAACAACGACCTCGATGCGAAGGGAGGAGACGCGCGACGCATTGCAAGCATCCGCACGACGAAACCAATCAGGCCGCGGGTATTCGACGCCGAGGCCCCCCTGCTCTACGCATGGGCGTTCGACCACGAGGAGGATGAGGGCAAGCACGGGGCACGGGCGGTTTGTGCGCTCGCCGACCGGCTCTATCAATTCGGGCGCGGCGTGGATCTGGCATGGGCGTGGGGCGAGGTGCTCGACAACAATGAGCTCGATGCGCGACTCGCGGCCTATCCGGGCGTGGTGTACCGTCCCTCAGACGGCGGGAGCGGGAGACCGCTGGCGTGTCCAGGGCGAGGCTCGCTTGCGAGCCTGAGGCAGCGCTACGCAGCAAACGGCCAGCGGTTCAAGACGGACGGGCAGGGCAACGTGGCCAGGCAGCTTTTTTCGCAGCCGCCGAAGCCTCATTTCATGCAGGTTGCGTACGACAGCACGCCATCGCGGCGCCTCTACGAGTTGCGCGAGCGCTCTCGCGAGGCTGCGTTTAGTGCCTGGCCCCTCGCGCATGCATCAAGGCTCGTCGTCTTGCTGCGCGATGGAGCGGCCGAACGACTGCGGGCCCTGCCCGACCGGGGCGCGGAGATCGAACGGGTATTGGTGGGGCGCAAGGCCGACGGCGCCGACGACGGGCCCACATCCTTGCGGGTGAGGATCGTTCCATTGCCGTCGATTGGCCATCAGCACGCCGATCATGGGATCCGCCGGGTGCTGGTGGAGGTTCCAGCAGGTTGTTCCCTTCGGGCCGATGACATGCACTGGGCGTTCTCCGGGCTGGAGCTCAGCGATCCTGCGACTGGCGAGGTTCCGGACCTGGTCCTCACTCCGTCTAACCACGAGAGCATGCTCGCGCACTATGGAGCGGCAGATGGCGTGCAGTCCCGCACCTGGCGCACCGTCACGCCTGCCGCGTTGCCGGAGCACGCGAGTCGGCGTCGGATCGATCCGGCACGCGTAGCGGCGGAAGCGAAGGACGGGGCGGAGCGCGCCATGGAGCAGGGGCGCGCAGCCGCTGCGGTCGTCCAAGCCCTGCGCCACGCGGAGGTACGTACCCGCCCCACGCTGGTCCGCGTCCAGCGTGAGCCGTTCGAGGCCAAAGGCGAGCGGGCAGAGGCGTTTGCGCCGGGGACGCGTTTTGCAAAGGAGCGACTCTGGCACGTGGAGATCACCTTCGACGCACCGATCGCCGGACCACTGGCCATCGGCGACGGTCGCTTCCTCGGTCTGGGCGTGATGGCCCCGCTCCGACGGGTCGAGGACGTCCATGCGTTTGCCATCGAGGGCGGCCTGGCTGCGACACCGCAGCCAACCGAGGTGGCGCGGGCGCTCCGCCGCGCTGTCATGGCGAGAGTGCAAGAGGTGCTCGGACCTCGTACTGGCCTGCCCGCGTTCTTCACAGGCCATGAGAGCGACGGCTCCCGGGCGCAAACGGAGCGTCGTCCCCACCTGACGTACGCGTTCGACCCGCGATCGGCGCGGCTCCTGGTCATTGCGCCTTACGTCATCGATCGGCGAGCCGCCACGCGCGAGGAACTCGGGCACCTGGATATCCTGGAGAAGGCGTTGACCCACTTTCGCGAGCTACGAGCAGGCTCAGCGGGACTCTTGGTGCTGCGCGCGAACCCAGTTGACGCACAGTTGGACCCGCTCTTCGCAGCGTCGCGGACCTGGGAGAGCGTAACCGCCTACGAGGTGACGCGCCACACGAAGCACGTCGGCGCAGCCGAGGCTCTGGCCGCCGATCTCCGCGCAGAGTGCCGCCGGCGCAGTCTCCCCGAGCCGCGCGTGACGCCTCGCGAGCTGCGCGGGGTATCCGGGGTGGGGCTGGTTGGCGGCGCCCAACTCGCGTTCGATGTGGCGGTCGCGGGTCCCATTGTGCTCGGGAGGAGCCGCCATCTTGGTGGTGGCCTGTTCACGGGGACGGCGACAGTGAGCGGGTACGAGGGCTTGCCGGCACCTCAGCGGGCGGCGGACCTCCTATGAAGTGGCCGACGCCAGTGAGCGGTTCGATCCCCACGTCGAGTTTGTGGTCGAAGGCGTCGAGAGGCGCCAGGTTCCATTTGCCATCGGTGCGGGCCGCCAATGGCGCCGGGCACTCTATGCATCGAACCATCGGTGCAAAGGAGGCTGGACGATGGCGACGGCCTCAGAACCCACGCCAGTAGATGCCCCAATGCCAGTAGATCCAGTCCCGGACCTCGTCCCTGCCCGCATGCTCAACGAGTTCGCGTACTGCCCGCGGCTGGCGTACCTGGAGTGGGTGCAGGGGGAGTTTGCCGATAGCGTGGACACTGTGGAGGGGCGCTTCCAGCACCGGCGGGTGGACCAGCCGTCCGGGGAGCTGCCGGAGGCGCTGCCGGACGGCGCCGAGGCTGCGACGGACGGGGAGGCGCCGGGCAGGATCCACGCCCGTTCGGTCACGCTCTCCGACGAGAGCCTCGGAGCCATCGCCCGCATCGACCTGGTGGAGGGGCGGGGCAGCGAGGTGACGCCGGTGGACTACAAGCACGGCAAGGCGCCGGATGTGCCGGGGGGCGCGTGGGAGCCGGAGCGCGTGCAGCTTTGCCTGCAGGGGTTGCTGCTGCGGGCCAACGGCTACGCCTGCACGGAGGGCATGCTCTACTTCGTGGAGTCCAGGGAGCGCGTGGGTATCCCCTTCGACGACGCGCTCGTGGCCCGGACCATCGAGCTGCTCCAGGACCTGCGCAGGGTGGCGGCCGCCGGCCAGATCCCGCCGCCGCTGGTGGACAGCCCGAAGTGCCCGCGCTGCTCGCTGGTGGGCATCTGTCTGCCCGACGAGGTCAACCTGCTGTCCGCGCCGGACCAGCCCATCAATCGGGACGATCTGCGCCGGCTCGTTCCCAGTCGCGACGATGCGCTGCCACTCTACGTCCAGACGCAGGGCGCCGTCGTCGGCAAGTCCGGCGACCTGCTGGAGATCAAGCTCAAAGGCGCGGTGCTGCAGAAGGCACGTCTGATGGACGTCTCTCACCTGGCCGTGTACGGGAACGTGCAGGTTACCAGCCAGGCGCTGCGGGAGCTGTGCGCCAGGAACATCCCGGTGTGCTACTTCTCCTACGGGGGGTGGTTCCAGGGCATCACCAGCGGCATGGCGCACAAGAACGTGGAGCTGCGCTGCCGCCAGTACGCCGTGGCCATGGTGCCCGACGCCTCGCTCCCCATCGCCAGGCGGATGATCTTCGGCAAGATCAAGAACTGCCGCACGCTGCTGCGCCGCAACCACAAAGAGCCGCCGCCCGCCGTGCTGGCCGAGCTGGACCGGCTGGCCGGGCATGCCCTGACGGCTGGCTCCGCGGAGACGTTGCTGGGCATCGAGGGGGCTGCGGCGCGCTGCTACTTCTCCGAGCTCCAGGGCATGCTCAAGGACGACTCCCTGGTGTTCGACTTCCAGGGGAGGAATCGTCGCCCACCCAGGGACCTCGTGAATGCGCTCCTCTCTTTCATCTACTCGATGCTCATCAAGCAAGCCATGGTGACCGCCCTGGCCGTAGGCTTCGATCCCTACCTCGGGTTCTACCATCAGCCCAAGTACGGCAAACCCGCGCTGGCGCTCGACCTGGCCGAGGAGTTCAGGCCAATCGTGGCCGACTCGGTGTGCATCGGGCTGATCAACAACGGCGAGATCGGGCGCGAGCATGTCATCAGCCGGGGGGGAATGGTGGCGCTCACCCAGAACGGCCGCCGCAAGGTCATCGAAGCGTACGAGCGGCGCGTGGACACGACCATCACGCACCCGATGTTCGGCTACGCTGTGAGCTACCGCCGGATCATGGAGATCCAGGCCCGGCTGCTGGCCCGGCACCTGCTGGGCGAAGTGCGCGCGTATCCCGTCTTCCGGACCAGGTAGCCGTGCGCCATCGCTACCTTGTCTGCTACGATGTGTGCGACCCCAGGCGTCTCGAACGGACGTACAAGAAGATGAACGGCTTCGGCCAGCCGGTCCAGTACTCGGTCTTCGTGTGCGATCTCACGCCCAGCGCGAGAGTCCTGCTGGAGCAGGCGCTCACCGAGATTCTGAACCTGAAGGAAGACCGCGTGCTGATCGTGGATACTGGCCCCACGGAGGGGCGGGGCCAGGAATGTTTTACGACGCTGGGCAAACCCACCGCGCTGCCCAGACGGAGCGCTACCATCGTCTAGCGCCCCGGTCCGCATCCGGGCCCCTGCGAGAGGTCCGGGCGTGAGCCTGGCAAGGTGGGGCGCTCGCAGCTCCGGGGGTGGAGAAAGCGCGTACCGACTGTCCGAGGCAGTCGGCGAGCGCCAATCGGCCTGCACTCCGGCGCGAAAAGCGCCCAAGCCGCGCGAGACACAGGCGCAACCTGGCGCGGGGAGCCACTTCCGCAGCATCGACACTGAAGGGCACGTCATATCGAAGCAAACACGGTCAAGAAACTGCGGCGAGAGCCGTTTCCACGGCTGAAAGGCCGTGGCCCAATTGAAGCCATGTGCCCAGGTGCGAGTCGTGTGCGTGTCGCCAGTTTCCACGGCTGAAAGGCCGTGGCCCAATTGAAGCGCTGATGGCGTGGCCGCATTCGTGCGACTGGACCAGTTTCCACGGCTGAAAGGCCGTGGCCCAATTGAAGCGACCTGGGCGAATCGCGCCTCCATGTGGCGGGCTGGGTTTCCACGGCTGAAAGGCCGTGGCCCAATTGAAGCGTCCGTGCATGGACCGATGTGGCGCCCTGCCGCTGGTTTCCACGGCTGAAAGGCCGTGGCCCAATTGAAGCACTGCTGAGTACAGCTTGGGCACGGCGAGCTTCTGGTTTCCACGGCTGAAAGGCCGTGGCCCAATTGAAGCGTGGTTGACGCAGAGACGGCCATTCAGCGGTTAACTCGTTTCCACGGCTGAAAGGCCGTGGCCCAATTGAAGCTCAGCGAGCTGCGCCCAGAAAACTTGCCGCTGCGCGGTTTCCACGGCTGAAAGGCCGTGGCCCAATTGAAGCCGAGCGTGGTCTGCGTGAGCGCCACCCTGGCCACCGGGTTTCCACGGCTGAAAGGCCGTGGCCCAATTGAAGCTGTGTCTCAGTCATCGAGCTGCTCCCGATTCTCCCGTGTTTCCACGGCTGAAAGGCCGTGGCCCAATTGAAGCCTGCTGCGGCGCCCCGTTCTGGCCCAGGCGGACGGGTTTCCACGGCTGAAAGGCCGTGGCCCAATTGAAGCCTCAAGGAGCCCTTCGGGGTTCGGTGGGCGCCGTGGTTTCCACGGCTGAAAGGCCGTGGCCCAATTGAAGCGCCCAGAGCGCCGTGCTCAGCGCCGCGCCGGTCTGGCGTTTCCACGGCTGAAAGGCCGTGGCCCAATTGAAGCAAGTACAACCAGGAGTCGACCCTGCCGGGCGCGGCGTTTCCACGGCTGAAAGGCCGTGGCCCAATTGAAGCAGCACCAGACGGCTCCGCCGCCCCGTCGATGCAGAGGTTTCCACGGCTGAAAGGCCGTGGCCCAATTGAAGCAGGGAGAGACATGGACTACAAGATCGGTGATGGGTTTGTTTCCACGGCTGAAAGGCCGTGGCCCAATTGAAGCCTGGCGCTTGCCGAGGAGCTTGAGCCGGCCAGCCTTGTTTCCACGGCTGAAAGGCCGTGGCCCAATTGAAGCGACCTCCAGGACCTCTAGGTAGTCGACCCCCGGCCGGGTTTCCACGGCTGAAAGGCCGTGGCCCAATTGAAGCAGCGGGTGCAGCCCGCTCTGGAAGGCTTGGCACCATGGTTTCCACGGCTGAAAGGCCGTGGCCCAATTGAAGCGGATCTGCTTTGGCGGCTCAGAGGTGTCGGGCCATGGTTTCCACGGCTGAAAGGCCGTGGCCCAATTGAAGCCTGATCCACGACCACGAGAGCAACATGTCCCACATAGTTTCCACGGCTGAAAGGCCGTGGCCCAATTGAAGCCGGCAGGAGGTCGGACAGCTCCAGGCGCAGCTTGCCGGTTTCCACGGCTGAAAGGCCGTGGCCCAATTGAAGCTCGAACTCCACTAGCGTCAGGCCCTCCCGCAGGGCCTGTTTCCACGGCTGAAAGGCCGTGGCCCAATTGAAGCGAGGGACAGGTGGCTGACTTCACTACGCTCGTCGAGTTTCCACGGCTGAAAGGCCGTGGCCCAATTGAAGCGCCGCAACCACGTCACCAGCGAGCTCCCGCACCCTGGTTTCCACGGCTGAAAGGCCGTGGCCCAATTGAAGCGTCACGTTGACCGTCGTGAGCCCCGGGGAGAGGTAGGTTTCCACGGCTGAAAGGCCGTGGCCCAATTGAAGCGCGACCACCAGCAGATCTTTGTGGCGCGCGATCTTGGTTTCCACGGCTGAAAGGCCGTGGCCCAATTGAAGCATCCGATCCGCGCCTATCCCATCACCGCCGTGGCTGGTTTCCACGGCTGAAAGGCCGTGGCCCAATTGAAGCCCGTGCCATCCGCACTCCCGACGGATCGACCGTTCAGTTTCCACGGCTGAAAGGCCGTGGCCCAATTGAAGCGCCAACCAGCAGCTCAACGCGCTGTCCGACGTGGCGGGTTTCCACGGCTGAAAGGCCGTGGCCCAATTGAAGCTGGATGTCGTTCACGCGGCCGAGGGCCGTGGCGCAATGTTTCCACGGCTGAAAGGCCGTGGCCCAATTGAAGCATCCTGGCTCGGCACAAGAAGTCCACAGAGATCTTCGTTTCCACGGCTGAAAGGCCGTGGCCCAATTGAAGCATCTGCCACGGCGCGTGGATCCACAGCATGCCGTGGGTTTCCACGGCTGAAAGGCCGTGGCCCAATTGAAGCCCAGCTCGCTCGGGTTCTGCGTGCCCTCGCCGGCATGTTTCCACGGCTGAAAGGCCGTGGCCCAATTGAAGCACCACCACCTGCCGCTTGACCTCCTTGTTGAGCGGGGTTTCCACGGCTGAAAGGCCGTGGCCCAATTGAAGCTCATCCTCACGACGGCGGGCACGGATCGACTCGGCGTTTCCACGGCTGAAAGGCCGTGGCCCAATTGAAGCCCTGTTCACTGTCGTCCTCTTTGGTGTTCCGACTCCGTTTCCACGGCTGAAAGGCCGTGGCCCAATTGAAGCGTCGCCGTGCAGCGTCCGATGTGAGCCCCCAACCTGGTTTCCACGGCTGAAAGGCCGTGGCCCAATTGAAGCGTGCTCACCGACCGCGATGGCGCCGCCGTCAAACACGTTTCCACGGCTGAAAGGCCGTGGCCCAATTGAAGCTGGGAACGGGCCACCGTACTCC